>CALKTZ010000747.1 GCA_937997355.1 uncultured Planctomycetales bacterium
TGGCCAGGATAATTTTCATCGTGAAATCAGGCTCCGTTTGAGTTCTCAACTCGTCCGAAACATCGTAGGCATTTCTTCGCCCGCCGAAAAGACGGGAATGCTTCCCGTGACTTATGCTTCGCGCGTTCGAATGGTGGCCGATTCCGAGTCATGGACAACCTGTGCGATTTAATCGGCTTGCGGCGACCGTCGAGGTGGCCGGTGCGCTTGAAAGTCGAGGGCGTTGTCTGCTACATTCCCCGGGGAGGGGCGAATTTGCGTGTAAGACCCCGGACCCGCAACGGCCGACGCCGGGGAGTTGTTCAATGCGCCCGAACGACGATCGCCTCTGTGACGCCGCCGCGATGGCGAAGGCCATCGACGCGATGGCCAGCAAGCTCTGGGGGGAACGGCGCGACGGAGCCCCCTTGCATCTGGTGGGAATCCGGTCGCGGGGCGTGCCCCTCGCCGAACGACTCGCCGCCTCGCTCCGAAAGCTCGGGGCCGAGAATGTCGATGTCGGCGCCGTCGAGATCACGCTCTACCGCGACGATCTCGGCAAGACGCCTGTCTGGCCCGTGCTCCGCGGGACCGAGATCCCGTTCGATGTCGAGAGTGCCGATATCGTGCTCGTCGACGACGTCCTCTTCACGGGCCGAACCGTCCGGGCCGCGCTCAACGCGATCTGCGATCTCGGCCGGCCGACCCGCGTTCGCCTGGCCGTCCTGGTCGATCGGGGGCATCGCGAGCTGCCGATTCGCGCCGACGTGGCGGGGATCGAGGTCCCCACCGAGCCCGGCGACCGAATCAAGGTCCAGATCATGCCGATCGACTCCGCCGACGAGGTCGTGAAATCGTATGCGAATTCCCCGATCGCCTGAGCCCTTGAAGAGGTCCGCGCCATGACCACTGCGTCCCCCTCGGCCTCGACCTGGAGCCGCAAGCACCTCCTGGGCCTGGAGGATCTTTCCCGCGAGGAAATCCTGGCGATTCTCGATACGGCCGAGTCGTTCTCCGAGATTTCGTCGCGGAGCCGCAAGAAGGTCCCGGCGCTTCAGGGGCGAATCGTCTTCAACCTCTTCTTCGAGAATTCCACCCGGACCCGGATCAGCTTCAGCCTCGCCGCCAAACGGCTCTCGGCCGACACGCAGGATTTCACCGCCAGCACGTCGAGCCTCTCCAAGGGGGAGTCGTTCCTGGATACCGCCCGGAATATCGAGGCCATGGGGGCCGATGTATTGGTCGTGCGCCATCCGACCCCCGGAACCCCGCATCTTCTCTCGCAGGCCGTGGGCTGCTCGATCATCAACGCCGGGGACGGCTCGCACGAGCATCCCACCCAGGCGCTCCTCGACCTGATGACGATCCGCCGCGCCAAGGGGACGATCGAGGGGCTCACGGTGGGGCTCGTCGGCGATATCGCCTATTCCCGGGTCGCCCGTTCCAACATCTGGGGGCTGCTCAAGCTCGGCGCCAAGGTCATCCTCTGCGGCCCGCCGACGCTCGTCCCGCGATCGTTCGAACGGCTCGGCTGCGAAATCGCCCATCATCTCGACGACATCCTGCCCCGTTGCGACGTCGTCAACGTGCTGCGGATCCAGTTCGAGCGGCAGCAGCGCGGGCTGTTTCCGTCGGTCGCCGAGTATTCTCAGTTCTACATGATGACGCAGAGTCGCATCAAACTGGCAAAGGCCGATCTCCTGCTGCTGGCTCCCGGCCCGATCAACCGGGGGGTGGAGCTGACCCCCGAGGTTGCGGACGGCAAGCACTCGGCGATCCTCGACCAGGTGACCAACGGCCTGGCGGTTCGCATGGCCGTCCTCTATCTCCTGAGCGGCCGGGCCGATGCCAGGCAGGGTGCCGAATCCATCTGATCGCGTTCCATTGTGAACCAGGGCTGAAATGATTGGCTCCGGGATTTCCCCGGGGCCTTGCCGATCCGCCCCCAACAGGGAAACACGCACGTGTCGACCATCCAGATTACCGGCGGCCGAATCATCGACCCGAGCCAGAACCTCGACCACGTCGGCGACCTCTGGATCAGTCGAGGGCGAGTCCTGCCGATGGGGGGGGGCTCCGAGGACGCCGAGATCGTCATCGACGCCCGCGGGCTGATCGTCTGCCCGGGGCTCATCGACGTCCACGTCCATTTCCGCGAACCCGGCAACGAGGAAGATGAGACGATCGCGACCGGGTCGGCCTCCGCCCTGGCGGGGGGGGTGACCTCGGTCGCCTGCATGCCGAACACGATCCCCTCGCTCGACACCCAGGCCGCCGCCGAGTTCATCGTCCTCCAGGGTCAGCGAGCCCGCCAGGCGAATGTCTACCCGGTCGGCGCGGTGACCAAGGGACGCAAGGGTGAGGAACTGGCCGAGCTTGGCCAGCTCGTCGCGGGGGGGGCGGTCGCCTTCACGGACGACGGCGCGCCGGTTTCCTCGGCCGGGCTGATGCGCCGGGCGCTCGAATATTCGAAAATGTTCGATCGCGTGATCATGCAGCACTGTCAGGTGATGGAGCTGACGACCGGCGGCGTGATGAACGAGGGGGTCGAGTCGGCCAAGCTCGGGCTGGGCGGGATGCCGGCCGCCGCCGAGGATATCATGGTCGCGCGGGATATCCGGCTCGCCGAGATCACGGGAGGCCGGCTCCACATTCAGCACATCTCCACCGCCCGCTCGGTCGAGCTGGTCCGGGAAGGGAAACGCCGGGGGGTGCGGGTGA
>CALKTZ010000748.1 GCA_937997355.1 uncultured Planctomycetales bacterium
AAACGGCGGGGGGATCAAGATCAACTGTGCGGGGTCGCGTCGGGGAGATAGAATGGTTGCCGGCGTCGGATCGGCCGAAGTCGTGCTGTGTCGGTGCAGGTTCAGGCCCTGAGAAGAGGGCCTGGAAGCAGGAGTGAACCCGTTGAAAGTTCTGGTCATCGGCAAGGGGGGACGCGAGCATGCCCTCTGCTGGAAACTCAAGCAGTCGCCCCGCGTCACAAAAGTCTTTTGCGCGCCGGGGAATGCGGGCACGGCGCTGGACGTTCAGAATGTCCCCATCGAGGCCGGCGACATCCGGGCCCTGATCCAGTTCGCCAAGCGGGAAGGGGTGGGCCTGACGGTCGTCGGCCCGGAGGAGCCGCTGGTCAAGGGGATCGTCGACACCTTCCAGAAGGACGGCCTGCGGATCTTCGGCCCGAGCAAGGTGGCGGCCGAGCTTGAGGGGAGCAAGGTCTTCGCCAAGGAGCTGATGCGGCAGGCGGGGATTCCGACGGCCGACTACCGGCTCTTCCGCTCCGCCCCCGACGCCGAGCATTACATCCGGTCGCGCGAGGTTTCTTTGGTCGTGCGGTCGCGGGGGCGATCGAACATCCGCCAGACCCTCCACTGCCGGACCGCCGCCGAGACGATCGAGGCGATCGACCGGATCATGGACCCCCGCGAGATGATCGCGCCGGGGGTGCAGGTCGAGCTGGAGGAGCGGGGGGAGCGCCGGGCGTTCGCCACGGCCGCCGAGGCCCGCGAGTTCGTGATGGCCCGGCCGATCGGGATGGTCATCAAGGCCGACGGCCTCGCGGCCGGCAAGGGGGTGTACGTCTGCGACAATCTCCGCCAGGCGATCGATGCCATCGACCAGATCATGATCCGCCGGGTCTACGGGCAGGCGGGGGACCGCGTGATCATCGAGGAACGCCTCGACGGCCAGGAGACGAGCATCCTGGCGATCACCGACGGCCGGACGATCATCCCCCTCGAATCCAGCCAGGACTTCAAGCGCGCCTACGACAACGACCAGGGCCCCAACACCGGCGGCATGGGGGCGTTCTCGCCGACCTCGATCGTCACCCCCGAGCTGATGGAGCAGGTGGAGCGCGAGGTCCTCGTGCCGGTCGTCCACGCCATGAAGCGGGCGCGCCGGCCGTTCCGCGGCGTCCTCTACGCCGGGCTCATGCTCACCAATCAGGGGCCCAAGGTGCTCGAATTCAACTGCCGATTCGGCGACCCCGAGACCCAGGCCATCCTGCCCCGCCTGAAGTCGGACCTGTTCGAAGTGCTCAATGCGGCGGTCGACGAACGGCTCGACACCGTCAACCTGGAGTGGGATCGCCGCCCCTCCGTCACCGTCGTGATGGCCTCCGAGGGCTATCCCGGCCACTACGAGCGTGACCGGGTGATCCGGAACCTGGACGCGGTCGACCGCATGCCCGACGTGAAGGTCTTCCACGCCGGCACCACCCTCCGCGTCGACACATCGAGCGCCGACCGGGAGTCTCGGGTCGTCTCGGACGGCGGGCGGGTCCTCAACGTCTCGGCCGTCGGCGACGACATCGCCGATGCCAGGAAACGCGCCTACGAGGCGGTCAACGCCATCAAGTTCAACGGCGGCTGGTTCCGCCGCGACATCGCCGAGAAGGTGAGCCGCGAGCAGAAGTGATCGCCGAGCTCGGGATGACCGGCCGCGAATACCCGCTCACCTTCCTTCTCGGAGGAGGATGGGCGGGTTTGTCGTTGGGGACCATCGGAGCTTGCCGGCCGGGGCTTTCGCCGCCGGCCCGCGATTCCAGTGGCTCTCCATGTCCGCGAACAACCGAAATAAAATCAAATTGGAGGAATATTGAACATGAAGTGGATCTGTGCTACAGGTTACGTTCGTTTTGGTGGATTGTGTGATCGATGGTTCTCTTGACCATTCATTTCGAATCGTCCAATGCAGGGGAGTAGGGGGCTTAACATGAGTCGCAATCGGGTGGGATCGGGAGTGCCTCGAAGGCTTCTCGTGCTGGGATCCGTTCTGATGCTCTCGGCGTCCCTGGCGTCGACCGCTCGGGCGGGACTCGTGACGAGCGGATTGGTCCTGGATTTGGAGGCATGGGTCGGGGTGGTCACGGATGGGTCCGGCAATGTCATCTCCTGGGCCGATCAGTCCGGGCAGGGCCATCATGCGACCACGGGGAATCCCGCCAATGCTCCCACCTTCGTGAGCAATGGCCTCAACGGAGGCCCGACCCTATCTTTCAATGGCAACGGGCAATACCTCAATATCCTCGGGCAGGTCATCACCTCGCAGCAGTTCACCATCATGGCGCTCGTGACGGATCGGGATACCACGACCGGTCTCCGAGAGATCTTCTCGAACTGGTCGCCGAGTAGCTTCACCAGCTCGATCTTCCTGGGCATGATCGGGGTCGATCACACCCGATTCTCGGACAGTTACGACAATGTCGGCGTCGTGAGCAATCGGGGCGAGCCGTTCGTCCTGACGGGAGAGAATTCGGCGACGAATGCCACGGTCT
>CALKTZ010000749.1 GCA_937997355.1 uncultured Planctomycetales bacterium
CCCTCCGAGCCGCATCGGCGGGCCGCACTTCCTCGCCTTCAATAGCCAAGGTGAACTCTACACCACGGAAGCCTCCGTCGGCCGCGTGCAGAAGTTCAAACCCGATGGCACGTTCCTCCTCGCCTGGGGAGATAACCAGGTCGGGGCCGGTCATTTCGGCGGCAACAAGACGATGCCGGGACCCCTCGCCATCGCGGTCGACCGCAAGGACGCGGTGTGGGTGACCTCGACGAATCACTACGTGCAACAGTTCGCCGCGGACGGCCGCTTTCTCCGCAGGGTGGGCGGGAAGGGGACGGAAGCCGGCCAATTCGAGTTGCCGCATGGGCTCGCGTTCGACAGCCAGAATTACCTTTACGTTGCCGATTCGCGGAATTCGAGGATTCAGAAGCTGGCGGTCTGATTTTCCTCCGCCGGCCACGGATGTTCGCTCGCTGAAGGTCTGTAATTGACGGCGTCGCGTAAAATCGAGAAAGAGAAGGACGATTGCGCCATCAATGCTCGCCGGGCTCCCGAGAATGAGCGGCGAGAAAGCCCGGGGATCGCGATCGCGTGGCCGCGGCCTTGCCCGTTCGTCCGGTTCAGAAACCTGGGGGGATTTTGAACGTCATCGTCGCGGCACAACTCGTTTGACCTCGGCCCGTTGGAGATGTACGATCGCCTTGAGTGCGAGTTTTCACGTTCGACGATCATCTCAGCTGAGATTGCCAATTCGACAACCCCATCAAGGAGTCGAGCCATGCCACTCTTCGAGGTTGAAACATCGTCACATATCATGATCGCCTGTGTTGACAATGAAGGGGCCGCCACCGCGTTCGCGAAGACGAATTATCCCAATGAAGAGGTCCTGAGGGTCACGCATCGCCCCAAGGACGCCTGGGTCATTTCCAAGAAGCTGCTGGGCATCAAATCCGAGGGAGATCCCTGCTCGATCGCTCGCGAATGTCTGGCCAAGTCGCAGGGGGACAAGCTCCATGCGATGCGCCTCTACATGAAGAACACCGGGACCGATCTCGACGGGGCCCGCAAGGTCATCGAATCGAACATGGTGCTGGGCTGGTAGACACCGAAGAGCGGGTCATGCCGCCCTCATGGCGCGGTCGATGATCCGCCGGAACAAACCCGAGAGGATGGGATTCCTGGTGTGCAGACGCCCCATGGAGTGGAACCGCCCTTGATTGGGGCGCATGCACATCAAGGGTCGCAACGCCGAGCCCTCGGCACGATCCGTGATCCCGAGAAAAATCCCGAGATCAGGCCCGGGATTTGCGTGACGCTATGAGAGGATGGATTGATTCGGGCGGTGCCGTCTCAATCGCCGGGGCGAATTTCCGGGTAATCTTGGGTTGCGATGCCTGCTGCTGACCTTACGGCATTTGGCGT
>CALKTZ010000750.1 GCA_937997355.1 uncultured Planctomycetales bacterium
GGCCGGTGTCGTCGACGGAGAGGCCGGAGGTCCCGGTTCATTCGCGTCCTTCGGCGGAGATTTCGAAGCCCCCTCCGGAGAAAGACCGTGCGCGGGCAATCGCCGTTCAAGCCGCTCCGGCCAATTCACGGCATCATCGAGCTTGACATAACCCACACCCCGGATGCCGGTTTTCACTCGCTCGATGTACGGCAGGACGCGCTCGGGAGGGACGGTCAACTTGACCCGGAACATCAGCTTGTCACGTTCGCTACGGGTCTCAACTTGTTTGGGAGTGAATTGGGCCTCCGGGGCGACGAAGCTGACCTTCGCCACCGCGGCGTACTCGGAGGCGATGTCGAAGACGATCCGGGCGTCGGCGCCGAGCTTGATCTTCACGGCGTCCTGGGCAGGGACGTAGATTTCCATGTAAACGTCGCCGAGGTTGACGAGCGTGAGCACCTTGCCGCCGTTGCCCAGGACCTCGCCCTCCTCGGCCAGTCGATAGAGGACACGACCTTCGACGGTTGATTTGAGGGTCATATCGTTGATGCGTGACTGGATCTTCGCCACCTCGGCCTTGGCTGCCTCGACAGACTTCCGCGCCGTGACGAGTCGGGCCTTTTCGCCATCGAGCGCGGCGCGGCGGGTGTTGGCCAGGGCCTCCTTGATATCGTAATCCTCGCGCGAGGTGGCCTTGCGAGCGAGGAGGTTGCTCTCGCGGCGCAGCTCGACCTCGGCAAGTCTCAGCAGGCTCTGGGCCTGCGCGATGTCGGCCTCGACCTCGGGGACCTTGGCCTCCTGCTCCGCGACGTCGGCCTGGGCTCGGGCCAGTTCGGCGTCCAGGGTGACGGTGTCCATCCTCGCGACGACCTGACCGGCATGGACCATATCCCCTTCATGAACCAGGATCGTCGCCACCCGGCCAGGCTCCTTCGTGGTCACGTCCACCTGGACCGACTCGATCCGCCCATTTCCCGATGCGATACCCGGCGGCAGCGCCGTCATCCGGGCCTGATAAGCCTGCCAGGCGAGGACCCCTCCCCCGGCCAGGAAGGCGAGAAAGAGCACCCAGAACGTTCTCCCCTTCATCGCGTGTACTCCCGACGATCCATTGACCCGTTGCTGCGACCGAACTCGATCTCGGCCAGAATGACGCCGACCGCCCGTTTCACCAATGTATGGTGGGAGAGATGCGCTAATATTTTAAAACAACGATTTAGTTTTGCTGATCGCCTCGGCCTCGTCGTTCGCGATATTCGGCCCAGCGCAATCCCACCAGGCAGCAAATGAAATAGGTGGCGCCGACGAACACGGCGGCGGCAATCGGCTCCCGGACATCTCCTCTCCACGGGACCATGAAGGCCCGATACGCCAGGCCTGTCACGACGATCAGCATGGCACCGAGGATGAACAACACGACAAACCGAACCGTTCGTTGCCTCGCCATCGCTTCGCACCCCCTAACGTCAGGACGGGCTATTTCAGTACGCGGAAGACTGTCAGGACGCGCGGAAGTCATACTGTCGGCAAGGGGATTCGCTAGCGGAACGAGCGCCGAAGTGAGTGCGATGGGGAGGCTTGGAGTGCGGTCCCGCTTCCAGATCCTCGACCGATCCCACTTCGTTCCGGAACGGCTCATCTGCGAACAACTCCCGAGTTATCGACAAACCTGTGATGTTGCCAACCAAGGCCCAATTCGACATGACTGGAATCCTAAGCACGTCGTCCGGTAACGACTTCGATCAGATGATAAATCAACAGGCCGTTCGCATCGAGGGACAAGATCCAGATTGTCTGTATCCAATCTGGATTCCTCGAATAGTGACATCGGACTCGGATGTCAGATCGGCATGTCGTGGGACGTATTCTCCTTCGTCCCGCGTCGCCGCTTGTTGAAGATCCGCGTTGTGGTCACATACCGATGCCCCAGGAACTCCTGCGCCTTCCTGATGTCGCCCCCGGTAGTTGAGCCACAAATCGGCCACGTTTCCACGGCGGTTCCGGGGCCGGTTATTCCGTCGTCTCCGGCGACGGTCCCGTTGCAGTTCGCCCCGGCCGACCGGGAGCTTTCAAGCCTGGAGGTGGAAGCCCGGGACGTCGGGGGGGACTTTGGACCCACAAGGATCCCACGCCGCCATGGGACTGGCGACGGCGAGGGGTCCCGACGGCGGCGAGCGGTGTGGTCGGGAATCGGGACAGCCGGATCTACCACAAACCCAATTGCTCGGCGGTCAGCCGGATGAAGGAGCCGAACCGGGTCATATTCAGCTCAGCCGTCGACGCGGAGAAGGCGGGCTACTGGAAGGCCGGAGATTGCCATTGAACTGAAGGCCCGGCGATCGGCACCGGGCCTGGAACACCAGCAAATCCTCAGCCATCACCCTTTGGCTGGCGATGGTGGAATCGACCGTAGGATGCGATAGCCGACACCCTGGCAGTCGCCGCAATGGGGATGATCGATATTCCGGCCCCCGCACCCCGGGCAGAGCGACCATTCACTCGGATGGACCACATCCACCACCCGGCCGGTCAGTTGGACGAACGGGCTGAACCTCGCCGCCTTGGCCTTCCGGAGATCCGCCGAGATCAGGGCCAGAAGTCACGTCTGGCGTCCCGGAATCGCCTCCAGAAGAGCGCATCCTGATCGAAAGCGGCGGGGACCTGGAGCTTGCCCCGGATTGGCGAGCAGCAGGTCTTGAGCCATTCGGCATCCGACAGATCATCCTCGGCGGCCGGGTTGACCCGGAGCGAATCAACCGGCATCGGCTCGGTCTCCCGGATCGCCCGCTCCACATCGCCGTGGAGGGCAACCTCGGCGACGACCGCCGCGATCCGCGTCTTGCTGCCCAGGTTGGCGATCCGGAGCAGGTCGGCTGTCGTCAGGTTGAAGGGCGATAGAGAAGCGAGTTGTTCAGCCGAGAATGCCTCGGCGATTCGGAGATCGTCGGCGACCGCGGATCGCTTCGTCTCCCCGGATGCGGGGGCCGACTTGTGATCCACGCCTGGCTTCGTCCCTGGAGGCGTCTCGTAGAGCG
>CALKTZ010000751.1 GCA_937997355.1 uncultured Planctomycetales bacterium
CGGGTCGCGCAGCAGCAGCCGTCGCTTGTCGGGCTCGAAGACGCTTCCGGCCCGATCCTGCACGGGCACGACATGGCCGTCGTACTCGAAGGAGAGGTCGCCGAGGAGCCAGTTCTGATCCCTGCTGGTTGCCCAACTCCGGTCATTGCGGCGCTTGATTTTCAGGTAAGGCCGCGGCGCCGCCGTGAACTCTTCGTATCGAAGGTCCTCCGGCAGATCGAGCCGGGGCAGGTCCGGCAACCGGAGCAATTCCACGAGGAATTCCTGTTTCTGCTTGGCGGGGACGAGCACCCTGCCCTGCTGTCGCAGCAGCGCAATCCACTGGAAGGCGCCGAAGTCATGGAGCGGCGCGACGCGATCCTCCCCGAAGACAAGCCCTCCGCTCAGGAGCAGGAGGGGTGTTTCCAGCGCCAGTTGCTCCCCGGCGCGACGGAGTTCGCCGGCGATCGCGTACGTATCGCCGGATTCGTCCGGCGTCACCGTCAGCCAGAATTCCCAGGGGCCGGGGCCATCCCAGCGGAGAGGCCGCATCGAGCCATCCGGCTTCGACTCCCGCAGCAGGCACCGGCCCGTTTCGCAAAGCATCGGGAGCAGGGCCTCGCTGAGCGAGTGCGTCAGGAGGAAACGTGTCGGGACGCTCTCGTAGTAGCCTCCGCCGTAGTAGTAGCTGCTCGTCTGCTCGCGCCCGCCCGCCAGGATGGCTATCGCCTGGCGATCGGCGGAGTCCGGTAGGTGAGCAATCTCACCCAGGGAGAAGCGTCGGCCCTTGGGTTTGCTCCACTCTCCGTCCTTCTTGCGATTGCGTGTCGCCACCTCGAGCACGAGCCCATTCCCCGCCACGGAGGCCGAGAGATCCACGACATAGACGATCTCGTGTCCGGCGGCCAGGGTCGGGGAGTAGAGCGCCGACTTCTGCTCCTTCTTCAAGTGCAGGCGCGACAAGGTCTCCTTCCATGCCCGTGTTGACTGCCGAGGCTGACGGGATCGGGGCATGGAATTCGCTTGATCGTTCCGCGGGCGAGACGTCGGGGACGATCCAGGAGTCTCGTACCATTCCTCGTCTTCGGGGTCATCTTCATCCAGGGCGGCCAACATCAGATACTGCGGCGATTGCGTGCCATCTCCCGCGAGATAACCCCGGGCTTCCGCGGCGAGGAGGGTGGCCCAGATGTGCTTACAGGGCTCGAAACTGTCTTCGATGTACGGGCAAGTACAATAAGCCTTGATGTCATTGTACTCTCGGGAGAGATTCACCTTGTACAACCGGCTACCACGGACGGTCGCGTCCACATTCCATGCATCGCCTTCGACGAGTGTCACCCTCCCAGAAGAGAAGTAATTGCGCCCGCGATCGCGAATCGTCTTCGAAACGAGAGAGAGCAAGTTCGTTGAGAGTTCCATGCAATTCTCGACGAAGAAGGAACCAAGATGCGATTGCTGATCCGCCCTGTTCTCAAGGAAGTGTAACGGTCGTTCGTCGAGGGCTGAGAACACCGCTCGTCGATCAACCCTGGGCAGATGCGTTCAACGCCCCAACGCCCATGCATGCCATCCAGCCCGGAGAGAGACGGGCGGATTTTATACATTCACCGAAAGGGCATCGACAACCGCTCAGGCCGTCGCGCTATCGAGAGGACTTCGCCAGATGGCCCTCGGGGGAAATAGGACCCGGGCCGCTTCGATCGCGGTCGTCGTGGACGCTTCAAACCCCTCCTCCGAGGCGGCGACATCGATGCCGACGTGCCCCATGAGTAGCCGAACCAGGGTCGACGGACTCAAAGTAAGATAGCGCCTGCTCAGCTTATCCGGCTCGATCCGGGAGTGTTTGGCCTCGATGTGAATCATCCAGCGCTGATCGGCGACCGTTAAACCGAGCTCTAGCGGGAGTGCGATCTTCGCGTCGACCACGCGGCGATGAAGCTCGGGAACAATCATCTTCAGAAAACGGCCGATGTCCGGGATGTGATACATGGAATTGACGGAGTCGTACAACTCCTGGTCGATCACCTTGCCTGCCGCACCTCGGAAGAACTCCAAAACGGGGTGATCGCTGGGGGCATACGCGATGACATCGGGATAGGCGCGTTCCAGGGCTTCGGCCCGAACTCGCCCAAGCAAGAGTCGAAGCGCCTGGGGATAATTCGGATGAGTGGCGATTTCCAGGATCTTATGATCCTTGACGAATGCATAACCGCGGACCGACTCCCCCTGACAGGCCACCCAGATCACATGCGCATACCGACGCCCGATGATCCACCGCCAGTATTCCTCAGTACGGACGATCGACCCATTCGTGTGGCCATACTGAAGATCGTAGAGGGCCATCAAGTCGCCGAGTTCCACCTGACGCCAGGGCCGAACTTGCCAGGCTCCCCCCCTCCCGTCCGCGACTCCATCGGTCGAAGGGGGCAAATTCCGACTCATCGCTTGCCCGAAAGTTTGCCGGCCGCAGCTTCCCCACCCCAGCGGTTTGTAAAATTGGGGCATCCCCGTCGACAGGACCTGAAGAACGGTGTCGGTCTCGCGTGCGCGTTTGTCGGCGAGTCGCATGAGGTTTTGGGCAAAACCCATCCCCCGATATTCGGGCAAGGTTCCAACCCACATGACTCCGTTCATGGGAACGGTCACGGAGCCATAACGGGCGGGGCGGCTGGTGAGATGGAGATGACTCACGATCCGCCCATCGACCTTCACCAAGAGTCGCTGATCCGGACGGTAAGCCGGATCACTCAATGCACCCAGGAAGGTTTCGCGATCCGGCCCGTGAAAAACATGGAGCAGCGTTTGGTAGACCGCCTCATGGTCGGCCTCCGTACCGAGACAATACTCCACGGAACCGCGTCGAAATGGTAGCTTTGTATCCGGCGCGGGTGCTTTCATCGGCTCAACCGTCTCTGTTGACCGCCTCACCGGGCGAGAGCGACTCGGCATGATCCGTAGACTCGAACGACTCATTTTGAGTTGCCTAATTCCCCATTGTACGGCGTCCCAGGCGGGTTCGCACTCAAATCATGGGGAGAATGCGAAATTTGTCGATAGGATCGTGCCGAACCTATCAATCGTAGGCGATAGACACATTATTCGCACGGCAAATATCCCGCAACTTCCCCGGTCCCATCGCGTTAGGAACTTGCCCCGGGCGAGATTTCCGCACCGAGTTCATTCATCGCGGCGAGCAATCTTTCGCCGGAATGGAGGACCATCGAGTACTCTCGGCTCGTGGCAACTCGCTTCGTTTTCAGGCCTTGTTGAATGACGTGCAGTCGATCCCGTAGCGAGTCGCGCCGGTCATCCACATAACTCTGGAGCGACTCGTTCAGATTGCGCAATTCTCGCCAGCGGAACTTGCGTTCCTTTCGCGTTTCTTGGGGTCCGGCAATCGCGCGATGCTTCGCCTCGATGATTCTACGAGCTTCGACTGGAATCGGTTCTGAGAGGAGTCGATCGGGATTGAAGTCGGCGTCTCGAAGCCGGTGCCGAACCTGATCCAGAGCATTCTGAATCGAGGGGTCGAATGGTAGACCGAGCCAAAGGGTTTGCGAGAGGGTGAGAAACTCTGGCGGCGCGACGCCGAAAAAGCGTTCTGCGATCGAATCGCCGAGTTCATCGTACTTGGCGCCGCCGATGCCGTGCAGGAAGAGGTCGCCGAGGAGGAAACGGCAAAACATGGTGGTGGTCAGGGCACGCGTCCGGAGTCGGATCGAGCGCTTCGGCAATTCTCGGAGGGCTTCGACGGCGCAGCAGGCTTCACGATCGGGCGCGAGCGGAAGTTCCATCAGCACTTCCGACTCGCCGGCGATCCGCAACTCCATCACGCGACCGGGAGTGGCTGACGCCGAGGTCTCTCGGCTCGCCAGATCCAGAAGGGAGCCTCACGCCAACCATCTCGCGCTTCCAGCGCGGCGACCGGATGATTGCGACTCCTGATCCGATTTCGCCGGCGGTAGTCGCGCAGTGCCGAATTATGGATTTCTTGGAAGCGGGGAAGATGAGCCAGAAGATGTGAAAGGAACCAGAGGAAAGAGTCGGTCTGGCAAAGCTCACTGAGAGGCACTTCCAGATTCTCGATTCCCCAACGTCTCTCGATTTCGTGACGCGCGAGGGCGAACCGAAGCCCGAGATTGCT
>CALKTZ010000752.1 GCA_937997355.1 uncultured Planctomycetales bacterium
TTCTACTACGACTGGGTTCGTGATCATGTTGGTCGATATGAGTATCCCAATCACATCAAGGTCCATCAATCCTCCGGGGCGACCTCGGCGGGATCGACGGGGAGGGTCCCGTGAACAGGACGGCGAATCGTGGATTCACGCTGATCGAGCTGCTGGTCGTGATCGCGATCATCGCGGTGCTGATCGCGCTGCTGCTCCCGGCCGTCCAGGCCGCCCGAGAGGCCGCGCGGCGGATTCAATGCACCAATAACCTGAAACAACTCGGGCTGTCGGTCCACAACTACGAGAACACCTTCGGGGGTTTGCCCCCCTCGGCGATCGTCGTCAGGCCGACTCCCACCACGCTCTGGACCAGCAATTTCGGGCCGTTCGCCCGCATTTTGCCCTTCCTGGAGCAGTCGACCACCTTCGCGGCGATCAACCTCAACGGCGCCTATGGAGATCCGGGAAACCTGACCGCGACCGCCCAGACAATTTCGACCTTCATCTGCCCGAGCGAAGTCCGGCAGGATCGCGAGAACAACGGCACCTTCGGGGTCGTCGGCCCCACCAGCTACGGCTTCTGCCTGGGCGACTGGTTCGTGTTCGCGGGGCCGGACGGCGGGGCCGTCACGCGGAGCGCCTTCGGGCCAAACCTCAGCCGAAGCTGGGGGGCCTTCACGGATGGCCTGAGCCAGACATTGCTGATGGCCGAGGTGAAGAACTGGCAGGTCAACATCCGCGACTGCGGGACGCTTTCGAAGATCAACGACCCGGCGAACATCCCGAGCCCCGATGCCGACCCACGATCGGTCTCCCCGGAATACGAGGGGATCGGTTGTTCGTACAAGATCGAGGGGCATTGCGAATGGCCCGAGGTCGCCGTCCATCACATCGGGATGACGACCGCCTGGACCCCGAACAAGAAGACGCCGGGGGGGCCGGGCTTCTCCACACCGGACGTGGACATCAACAGCAAACGGGAGCGGACCGGCGGCCCCACCTACGCCGCCGTCACGGCGCGGAGCTATCACCCCGGCGGCGTGAACGTGTTGATCGGCGACGGCGGGGTGAGGTTCGTCAAGAGCACCGTCGCCGGCATGGTCTGGCGGGGGCTGGGGACGGTGGCGGGGGGAGAAGTCCTCGGCGCCGATGCCTACTGAGCTTGCCTTGATGCCGGAGAAACCGTGATGCGGGCGAGGGGGATGCTGCTGGGTCTGCTGGTCGTGGCGGGCTGTTCGCGCGGCGATGCGCCGGTCGAACAACCTGCCTATGATGCTTCGTTGGCCAAGACGACGCTCATTCAGGCGCTCGAAACCTGGAAGAAGGGCGAAACCAGGAAATCGGGCAGGAAAACGCCCGGGATTCGGTTCGTCGACGACGATCAGGTTGCCGGGATGAAGCTGACCGACTACGCTCTCGAAGAACCCGATGCGACGATTGGGCTCCATCAGGACGTGCCGGTGATCCTCTCCTTGCGGGATGCTCAGGGGCGGAAGATCCGCCGGGAGGCGCGCTACCAGGTCGCGATCGGCCCCGCGCCCGCCGTCCTGCGGACCGACCGCTGAGGGGGTCCGGGCGGGGCCGGCATGCGGCGAATCCCGATCGGCCGCGGCGAAAACCAACCACGAAACACGCTGAAAGATCGACAAATGAAAATATTTACAATATTCATGATTATGGCGGTCCCCTCGTTCGCCTGGGCCCACGACGCCTGGGTGCAGACGAACACGAATCTGGTGCGGGCGGGCGACGTGGTCCACGTCGACCTGATGCTCGGCAACCACGGGAATACCCACCGGGACTACAAGCTCGCGGGGAAGCTCGACCCGGCCGGTTCGAAGCTTGAGGTCGTGGGTCCGAAGGGGCAGGCCTACGACCTGCGGAGCCAGTTGAGCGATGTCGGCTACTCGCCGCAGGAAGGGTACTGGACCGCCCGGTTCGAGCCGGTCGTCCCGGGGCTCTACGTGGTGTCTCATCAGTCGGACCGGGTGATGAGCTACGCGCCGGAACGTTCGATCAAGGGGGCCAAGACGTACTTCGTGGCGAGCCCGAGCCTGGACAATATCCCCGCCAAGAATCCCGGTTTCGATCGCCCGCTCGGGCACGATCTGGAACTGGTCCCGCTGGTCAACCCGGTCGCCCCGCTGGGGACGGGGAGCCTGCTCCGGGTTCGTCTCCTGTACAAGGGCAAGCCACTGGCCGGGGAACGCGTCTCGTTCATCCCTCGCGGGGGGATGTTGAAGCCGGGGCCGGAGCTCGACGAGCGTTACGAGCGGCTGACCGACCGGCAGGGGGAGGTTACGTTCGAGCCGAACGAGGCCAATTACTACCTGATCGCGGCCCACAAGACCGAGCCCGGCGAGAAGGGGACGCTGGACGGCAAGCCCTACCAGTTCACGAAATACGGGGCCACGCTGAACGTCTACGTCCCCAAGATTTGCCCGTGCTGCGGCGGCTGACGTCTGAAGTCGGCGGCTCCCGACCCCCGTGCCGGTCGAACCCGATCGGCCGTTACAATCGTCCCGAAGATTCCCGACAACTCGGTTGTCTCGACTTGGCATCCATCGCCACAATGGAGGTTTGAGCGTGACGGTCGAACCTGGGGAGGCATCGGATAGCAAAGAGGAGCCCCGAGCATGGCCGAAGGTTTGAAGCGAGTTTACGGGATCGACCTGGGGACGACCTACTCGGCGATCGCCTACGTCGACGAGCACGGCAAGCCCGTCGTCGTCCCCAACCAGGAGAGCGAGCGGATCACCCCTTCGGTCGTCCTGTTCGAGGAGGCCAGCGTGATCGTCGGCAGCACGGCCAAGGAATCCTCCAAGGTCGAGCCGCACCGCGTGGTCTCCCGGATCAAGCAGCACATGGGAGACGCCCACTTCATCTACGAGCACGGCGGCGAGACCTACACGCCGGAAGACATCTCGTCGTTCATCCTCCGCAAGATCGTCAAGGATGCCGAAATCGCCATGAACGGCGAGAAGATCACCGATGCCATCATCACCTGCCCCGCCTATTTCGGCACCGCGGAACGCGAGGCGACCGCCAACGCGGGTCGGCTCGCGGGGCTGAACGTCCGGGCGATCCTGAACGAGCCGACCGCCGCGGCCATCGCCTACGGGCTGGAGAAGGGGGGGGATCAGACGGTCCTGGTCTACGACCTCGGCGGCGGGACGTTCGACATCACCATGATCGAGATCAAGGACCGCCTGATCCGGGTCATCTGCACCGGCGGCGACCACCACCTCGGCGGGACCCTCTGGGACGAGGCCGTGGTGATGCACCTGGTCGAGCAGTTCAAGATCCAGACCGGCGAGGAGTCCGACCCGCTCGACGACCACGAGGTCCTGAACGACCTGTTCCTCCAGGCGGAGCGGGGCAAGAAGACCCTCACCCAGCGCGAGAAGGCCCCGTTCCGGGTGACCCACGCCGGCAAGCAGGCCCGGGTCGAGCTGGACCGCGACGGCTTCGAGGAGATCACCAGGCACCTCCTCGACCGGACCATCGAGCTGACCCGCGAGATGCTCGCCGACGCCGCCGAGAAGGGGCACACCCGGTTCGACAAGATCATCCTCGTCGGCGGAGCGACCCGGATGCCGCAGGTCCGGGAACGGCTCGTCAACGAGTTCAAGCTGGAGCCCGAGACCTTCGACCCCGACGAGTCGGTCGCCAAGGGGGCGGCCCTGTTCGGCCTCAAGGAGTCGCTCCAGGACGAGGTCTTCGAAATCCTGAATTCGGCCGAGGAATCCGACAAGAAGCGGGCCGAGCCGATCAGCATGTCCGAGGTCGGCGAGCATCAGGTCACCCAGGCGCTGGACAAGCTGGAGAAGCAGCTCGGATTCACCCTCACCGGGCCGGTCCGGGAGCTGGTCAACACGAGGATCGTCAACGTCCTCAGCAAGAGCCTGGGGGTCGTGGCCAAGGACAGCCGGGGCCGGGAGCTGGTCGTCTACATCCTCCCGCGAAACGGCGAGGTCCCGATGGAACGGGTCAGCAACTTCGGCACCGACTCGGCCGATCAGTCGGCCGTCGAGATCCGCGTGATGGCCGGAGAGCGCGACAACCCCAACCCGCAAGACTGCCAGGAAGTGGGGGTCGCCATCCTCAATCTCCCGGAAGGGCTCCCCGAGAATAGCCCGATTCGCGTCAAATTCGCCATCAACCGGGACGGCCGGCTGAACGTCTCCGGGACCGACATGACCGGCGGCGGCTCGATCGACGTCGAGTTCCAGACCGAGGCCGTGCTGAATGAGTCGGAAGTCGAGGACCGCTCGACGGCCCTCCGCCTCCTCACCGTCTCCTGATCGGGCCGGGGCTTCGCCGAATTGCCAAGGAAGCTGTTGCGCGGCGCGAGCCTCCCGGCCTCGCCGAAGCGTCTTTTCCTGTTCGGCAGTGGTCTCAAGACCCCGCCGAAATACCCGACAGAAGGTCTCCGAATCTGGGCGATGGCTCGGGCTCGCGAAAAGAAGGGACAGGCACGGCGCTCCGCTTCGAGCCAGTCCCTTTTTTTCGC
>CALKTZ010000753.1 GCA_937997355.1 uncultured Planctomycetales bacterium
ATTGGCAAAGGCGATCGCCGCGATGGCGAACAAGGATGCGCGAGCCCAGCCCGGGGTCTCCCAGATCCGATCGAGCCCGAAGACCAGAAGGTAGGCGATCGTGATGCCGAAGGCGGCCGCGCAGGCGGCCTCGACCATCTTGATCGTCCAGACTCGTCGGCGGAAGTCGCCGGGCTGCTTCTGAAGCGCCAACGGCAGCCGCAACCGCTCATTCGTGCGAACGACGCTCATGCTGACTCCTCCCCGCTCAGGCGACCCCAGGAACGCGACACCTTTTCAGAACGTTGCGGGCTTTGCATCTCTGAAATCGGCCCGCCCCTTTTCATTCAGACATCCGACAAAAGTCGATTCATTATATCAGGCCGATTGCTTTTCGTCCTACCCAGAACGCGCCCAGGAGCAAGATAAGGGAAGCGGCGACGGCCGGGTGGCTCCAGAGCGGAACCCGGCGGATCGACGGCGGGGGATCGGGAAGGGCGGCCAGGGACTGAACGACATCTTCGACCTTGCCGGGTTCGACCACCTTGCCGCGCGTGATTCGGGCCAATTCTTCCAGCACTTCGGGGCGAGCCGGCCGGCCCACCTGCTCGGCCGCGACCCCCTGAACATGGAAGGAGGCCTCGAGAGTGGCCCCGGTCTCCTTGCAGAAGAGCTTGACCTGATGCCGGCCCGCCTCCTCGGCGTGGAATTTGCCCGAGAACGCCCCCCACTCATCCCCTTCCGACAGGAATCGGACGACCGCCGCCTTCCCGGAAGGGGGGGTGATTCGCGCCGAAACGTCGCCGCCATGAAGGGGTTCTCCTCCTCGATCCATGACGTTGGCATGCAGCGAGATCGTCTGGCCCATCTTGGGCTGATCGGGCACGTAGTAGAGCCGCATGCTCTCCCCCTTGGCCATGTTCCGCTGATAGGCCATCCAGCGGACCACCTGCCCCCAGAATCGGTAGTGGTACTTGTCCTCGACCCCCTTGCGCCATCGCCAGGCGCCGTCGGTCCCCATGAACAGGACCTTGCCCGATCCGAACGTTCGGGTCACCAGCAGCGGGAGGCGGCCATATTCGTTCGAAACATCCTGGTGGACGCAGAGGACGTCTGTCCCCGCCTTGGCGCGAACGACCGGCGCGTACCACTGGAAGCCGGGGAGCCCTTCCCAAACCTCGGCGTTGTCATCCTCGGTGTCGGCGAGCTTGGTGAGCAAGCTCCGGCGGCCCAGTTCGGTCAGCTCGAGGTGATTCGCGGCGCGAGAGCCCCAACCGCCCGGCTGCGCGGGATCGAGGACCACGGGCATCAGATCGGCAAGCTCGGTGTCATGCAGCGACTGCTCGCGCCCCTGCATCCCCGGCATGAAGACCAGTCCGCTCGCCTGATGCTCCACCAGCCCCTTGAGCAGCCGGCATTGTTCGGCCGTGAGCTGGCCGTCGTCGAGCCCGACGTCTCCCAGGAAGACGACGTCGTATTTGGACAGTTCGTCGAGCCCCGAGGGGAATTGCTTAATGTAATCCTTGTTTCCCCCGCCCACTTTCCCCAGCCCCGGATGGAACAGCAGACAGGAGACCTCGACCCCCGGATCCCGCGACAGAGCATTCCGCAGGTAGCGGTATTCCCAGCGCGGGAACGACTCGACAACCAACACCCGGAGCTTCTCCTGCCGGATCGCGATCGGCGCCGTGGCCTGATTGTTTTCCGCCGAGAATTCGTCGGGATGTTTCGGGACGGATAAGGTGAGCGAGAAGTCTCCGCTCGACTTCGGTTTCCAGACGATTGAATCGGTCGTGCGGGTCATCCCCGCGACCCGGATTTCCTTGGTGACCTCATCGCCGTCGGATGATTTCAGGGAGACGGTCGTCGTATATTCGCGGGGGAGGGCGCTGTCGATCGTGAAGGGGATGCGTACCGATTTCCCCGCCACACCGAAGGGGGGGACATCGAGGCTGAGGATTTCGAGATCGGGAAGCCGAGTCCGGCTGCCGACCGGGATGGCGACGATCGGCACCCCCTTCATCCGAAGGCGGGTTGCCGCCTGAACCGGAGGTTGGCCTTCGTTCCAATCTCCGTCCGAGGCCAGCACGACACCTCGCAAATTCGGGATCGTCTCCGAGAGCCTGGCGAGCGGATCATACAGGTCGGTGCCATGCCCGGGGGATGGGGGAGCGACCGGCTGGGTCACCACGTTCATCCGTTCGCGGAGCGGGTTCCATGTGGCCGATTCGGAGAGCTTGGCAATCGCCTCTTTCCGAGTTGTGGCCGAGGCGCCGGGCCGATCCTTGGCCACCACGTCGCGTGTGCCCATGCTCGATGAGGCATCCCAGAGGACGGCGATTCCCGGCTTCTCCTCGGGCCGATACTCCTCGACCCACTCGGGCTGATTGAGGAGAATTGCCGCCAGGATGACCAGGCCGAGCCTCGTAAGTTCGAGCACGAGCATCGACCGCCGGTATTCGCTCCGTCGCCAGGCGACGAGGCAGAAACCGGCCATGGTCAGGACCGCCAGCACCGAGACGGCGAGCGACCAGGGGGTCCAGAGAAACGTCAGCGAATGGGAGATACCCGCGCCCGGGGTCATGTCGCGGCTCTCCGGTGTTCGGCCGGTCCGTGTTCAACCTTCTTCGGGAGGCAAAGGCCTGCCTCGACCAGCATGGACACGATCATCGTAACGAGAAATAAGCGCCAAATTTCCTGGATGAGACCGCTCAGATTCCCGGCGCGGTCATCCACCCGGGAAAAATCGAGTCCGCGAAAGAGTTCGTCGATTCGACGATCGGCGAGGACCGGGGCGGAGTCTTCGGCGGCGGGCCGATTGACGGCATCGAGTCGATCGCCCGAGGCATAAACCCCGGCGTGGAGTGAGTATTCGGTCGAGATTGCGTCATCGTCGCCCGCGAGCCGTTTCATGCCCGATGGATCGCCGGCCAACGAGGATGGATCGCCGGCGGAGAGTTGTCGGGTCGGTTCCAGAACGATTGCCCCTTCGGCCAGGGCTCGCTGGATGAGCACGTAGAAGACGACGCCGCTGATCGCCATCGATGAGTCTTCCGGCGCGGGGGTGGTCGAGCAGAAGTAGGCCGCGCCTCGATTCGCTTCGAGGCGAGCGAGGAGGGGGGCTCCTCCTCGCAGGGTCGCCAGCGGGGTCAGTTCGTCGGGTCCCTTGAGGCCACAATGCTTCTTCACGATGAGCTGACCGACCGGCAGCGGCGTGCCGCTCTGCGTGTGTGCCAGCAGTCCCTGGTCTCCTCGCCAGTTCTCGACCGCGAGTTCCCCCTTTTCGGCCACCCAGGTGGTCCAGCGAACTCCGAGGAAATCGTCGTCGCCGGGGACCCGGGGAGGGAAGAAGATCGCCCGTCCTCCGCGTTCAACGAAGGTTCGTAAAAGTTTCGCGCCATCGGTCTCGGAGCCGGGCAGGGGGGCCTGCCAGAGCATGAGCGCGACCGTTTCCCATTCAATTCCGCCGAGCTGTTCGGCGGTAACCACCTCGGCCGAGCAGTTGAGTGCGGGATCGGGCGAAACCGTGGCCGCGAGCTGCAAGGGGCTCGCGGCCCGCGCATCATCGGCGACGACGATCGTCCGACGAGGCGCCGGCCGGCCGAAGACGAACCAGAAGTCATTGTCGGCCGGGTTCGCGTCGGCCGGGATCGACACCTTGCCCCAGCCCTTTTCCCGGCTTCGCTCGATCGGGATTCGATGATCTTTCAACTCGTAGCGAGGCCCGGAGAGTTCGATCGTTACCTCGGACCTCGCGCCTTCGACCTCGAAGTGGATCGGGATCGGCTGGTTGGAGATCGACCCCGAGCTTGAATCCGCGCCGGGATTAGTATCCCCCTCGCGCATCACCTGGAGCGAGACCAGGAGTTCGGCCTCCTCCGCCGTCTTCACGAGCCGGGTCCCGGTGACGCGGATTGAGAGATTCTCGGGATCCCGTTGAGGATAGGCCAGCAAATGGAAGCGGATGCTTTGAGGGAACTCGCGGAATGAGTCGCGCAGGGCCTGCCATCGACCGCCGTCCGCATTCCAGTCGTTCTCGCGAATGTCGGAGCAGATCCAGATCTCTGTGCTGCCGGTTTTGTTGGATCGGATGTAATCCCGGGCCGATTCGAGCATTGCCGGAAGGTCGGCCGGGGCGCTCATCGGCGAGACGCCGGGGGCGGTCGCGATGGCGTCGGCCGATTCGAGCTCTCGGGGCTTATTCGTGCCCGCCTCGATCAAGACCCAGCGCGAGGAGCCGAGCGTGTTCAGCGTCTGGATCAGCTGCGTCCGTCCGGTTTCCAGCTTCGAGCCGAGCCCCGAGCCCCCCGTCTGTCGCATGCTCGGCGAGCGGTCGAACAGGAGGATCGTCGTCTCGGGGCGTCCTCCGGTGGTCATCCCCAGCCATCCCCCGGCCAGCGGCCGGCTGACGGCGAAGATCAAGCCGGCAATCGCGAGCATCCGCGCCGCCATGATCAGCCATTGGCGGATGCGCGCGTAGCCGCGAGACATCTTGTTGGCGGCCAGCAGGAACAT
>CALKTZ010000754.1 GCA_937997355.1 uncultured Planctomycetales bacterium
CGCGGGAGCGAGTTCGGAATCCTCTTCGATCACGGTCGACGGGGTCGAGCCGGAGATCGAAGCGCCCGCGCCACCGCCGCAATTCGTGCAAGGGCGACCCAGGGTCGCGGACGGTCCGACGTAGACCGGCCTCATCGACTGCCGGCGATGTCCGCAGCCGACAAGGGCGGCGGCGACCGCAACCAGGGGTAGGATCCAGAGCCAATCATTTGCTCGCGAGGGGCGTGGGCGCACCTCGATCGAGGCCTTGGGAATCAGAGCCATGGTCGGAAACTCCTTGCCAGGGTTTTCTTCGCCCGACAGGTGAGTCAGGCACTCACTCGTCCTAATCGCAACCGCGATGCCGAATGCCAGGCGGATCATCGCGGGGAGGTCATTCATTTTCCTGGCTTTCGACTCAAGTCTACACGCTGATTGGCCGATGGGCGGTTCGACGCGGAATTTTTCGAGGATTTTTTCTCAAGTCGCCGGCCCCTCCTGCCGAAAATCTCGTGTAAATATTACAATTCTCTTGAATTTGTGAACTCCCGTATAGAAAGACGGTTGCGGTCGCGACGATCGGCGGTGCTTTTCGCGTCGGATGAGACGCGGTGATTATGCGCAGCGTGTCGGACGCCCGCATCGTCTGGATTCATCCGGCGACGGCGGCATGCATCCCTGGCCAGCGATTCGCCGAATCGCTATGCTTGAAGGGACGATGAATGCAATGCGCCCCCCGAGATTCGGTGGGCTTTTTTTTTCTGTGGTGTACGAAGAGCCGTCGAGTCAGCCATGCCCGCCTATCATCCGCAGCGCATCGAGCCGAAGTGGCAAGCTTACTGGGACACGCACAAGACCTTCCGTGCCGTGGACAACGATCGCGATCGCCCCAAGCTCTATGTCCTCGACATGTTTCCTTATCCCAGCGGGGCGGGCCTGCACGTCGGCCATCCCGAAGGCTACACCGCCACCGATATCTTTTGCCGCTACAAGCGGATGCGCGGATTCAACGTCCTGCATCCGATGGGCTGGGATGCCTACGGACTCCCGGCCGAGCAGTTCGCCGTCGAGCGAAATATCCATCCCCGGATCACCACCCAGAACAACATCGATACGTTCCGGCGCCAGATCAAGTCGCTCGGTTTCTCGTACGACTGGGATCGCGAGATCGATACGACCGACCCGAATTACTACAGGTGGACTCAGTGGATCTTCCTGAAAATCTACGACACCTGGTACGACCCCGATTTCGAATGGACCGACGCCGCCGGGCGGGCGCGTCGCGGCAAGGGCCGGCCGATCGCCGAACTTCCCATCCCGGCCGACTGTCCCGATCC
>CALKTZ010000755.1 GCA_937997355.1 uncultured Planctomycetales bacterium
CATTCCCCGGCCGCTCGGCGACATCCTCGCGCGGAATACTCCAGGCGACACCCGCGTCGATCACCCTGGAAGAGTAACGCCTCCGGGGCAACAACCCTTGCGTTGCCGGGGACCCTGGCTTGGACGATCTTTCCCGCCGCCTCCAGGTGAATCCACGCATCGGGGGTTTCCCACGTCGATCGAGCCTGATATCCGCAGAGGCCAACAAACAGGATCACCCCAAACCAACCGACATGATGAAATCGTCGGTTGGTTTCAAGGATGCCGCGCGCGATACCCACCGCAAGGAACGGCGCAAGCGCGAGCCAGTAGTATTCATGATGCAGCTTCGCCGAGAGGACGAGCAATGCCGCCATCGCCGATGCGCCCCAGGCCAACCAGAGCCGATCTTGATTTGCCGTATTCGGATACCTGTACCCCAAGAACGCAAGCGGCAGGGCGAGCGGTGTGAAGCATTTCCAGGAGAGATACTTGGCGATAAAACCCCAGACGCCCCTGGAGAAGAGCGCTGTCGGCGCGAGGGCTTGAAGCCAGATGGCGCGGTTATCAGCCGAGGCCCGCGACCCCTGGGCTGCATTCACGAGGTCATTGGCCCAAAGGTACCAGGCGATTGCCGGCAGGAGTGCCGACGTCAGGATGGCCAATCGCTTTCCGACGCCCTCCTGGGGCGAGGAGATTCGAAGGCCGACGAGGATGGGGATGAAAATGTAGGCCGACGTGACCTTCATCGCCAATCCGCCGGCAAGTAAGAGCCAGCCGATGACCCCCGCGAACGTGGGCCGATTGGACTCGAATCGCAGGCCCCGATCCCACAATGCGAACCCCATGATCAGGAAGCCGAGCATCAGGGAGTCGGGCTGAAACGAACGGCCGTAGCGGATCGTGACGGGAAATGCGGAGAACGCCAGTACCGCGAGCAGAGCAACGGATACCTGTTCCCGACATCGGACCAGACAGAACAAGCCCCACGCGGCCAACGTCATCCCGATCGCCGAGAGCAATCGTCCGGATTCTTCCAAACTCAGTCCACTGAAGCGCATCAACCAGACGGCGATCTGCTCGTACAGCGGAGGCTCGACGACGAAGTAGTTGGGGAATGGGCCGGTATCGAGCTGAGGATGAAGAAATCCCATCCCGCGATCAAGGTTGCGGGCGACCATCGCGGTCGGAATCTGACGACCGACGTAGTTCTCGACGATCGGCTGATCGATCCTGTAAATCCGAATCAGCAGCGTCAGCCCCAGAAGAGCGCACAACCCGACCGCGTTCACGACCAACCCGCGCTCTGATGGCAAATCCGGCTCATCACCATTCCGAATGAAGCGTATGGGCAATTTTTATTATGTCCTAAAAAATTCATTCACAGTGACTTGCGAAAAAAAGTTTTTGCATCAGCCGTGGGAAAATGTCACGATTGCTCTTGAATCATGTCTTTTTGCGAGATCCGAAGCGTCAGTCGAATTCGAAGCATCGGGTTTTAGTGGCGATTTGATTTCAAGTCGTGCTCTGATCGGAGATTTTCATCATGATGGTCCGAGACGTTCTCGCGCGTAAAGGGTATCGCGTCATCTCGATCGACCGCGATGCGACGATCAACGAAGCAATCGCCAAACTCGTCCAGAACAATATCGGTTCTCTCCCTGTTTTGTCGCATGATGGACAGCTCGAAGGTATCTTCAGCGAGCGCGATGTTCTGAGGATCATCCATAATCGCGGCGAGAATTTTGGACGACTGCGCATTTCCGACGTCATGACTACGAATCCCGTCACGTGCAACTGTGATGATGACGTGAATTATGTGATGGGCCAGATGGGGGATTGTCGGATCGCCAAGCTCCCCGTCCTCGACGGGACACAACTTGTCGGCATCATCTCCGTCGGCGACGTCGTCAAGGTCCTCCACGATCACGTCAGCACCGAGAATCAGCACCTGATCTCCTACATCCACGGAGTCGTCCTGAGCTGAATCGATTGCCTCGATTTGAACGCTCGAACGCTCTGCGTGTACTCCCAAGATCGAGGAACAGATCGGGGCTTCAGCAGGGCATGCCGGCATGACCGCTCGATTTGTCAGGTGGCATGAGTCGCCAGCATCGGGCTTGGTTCGAGTGCCTTGGCGGGCCGATGCCGGGGATCGACGATTGCCGGGATCGGCCCATTCCATCGGCTGTAGACGGCGGTCAGATCCGCAAGCCTCTCGTGGGCTTTCGCATCCAGCCTGGCTTTGCGATAGCGCCAACCCCAGTTCCCCTCGGCCCGGCCGGGGACGTTCATTCGCGCCTCGCTGCCCAGCCCCAGGATATCTTGCAGGGGGATGATGGCGGTGTCGGCCACGGAAGCCATGGCCAGCCGGATCAAGTCCCAGTTCATCGACTTTCCACTGGTCCCCACGTAGCGCCGGGCGAAATCCCGTTCGGCTCGAACCTCATAGACCGTCTGGGTCGTCTCAATGTCGGTCGAGGTGTACCAGCCGAGCGTCGTGTCGTTATCGTGCGTGCCCGTGTAGACCACGCTGTTGGGATCATAGCGGTGGGGTAGATATTTTTCGCTCCCGGGGTCCGGGCCGAACGCGAATTGCAAGACTCGCATCCCGGGCAGGTGGAACTGCTCGCGAAGCTCCTCCACGTCCGCGGTGATCAGGCCGAGATCCTCGGCGATGAGAGGGAGCCCCCCTAACTGACGGCCGACCTCGTGGAAGAAGTCCGCGCCAGGACCCGGCATCCAGCGTCCCGTCGCGGCCGTCTCCGAATTCGCGGGGACCTCCCAGTATGCCGCGAACCCGCGGAAGTGGTCGATCCGCACCAGTCGGACGCGTTGGAGCAGCGCCTTGAGGCGGTCGACCCACCATCGATACGATTCGAGCTTGTGAACGTCCCAGCGATAGAGAGGGTTGCCCCAGAGTTGGCCGGTTTCGCTGAAGTAATCGGGGGGAACCCCCGCGACGACCGAGGCTCGCCCTTTCTTGTCGAGATAGAAGAGGTCGGGACGCGACCAGACGTCGGCGCTGTCGAGCGCCACGAAGATCGGCAGGTCGCCGATCAGCTCAATCTTCATCGCTTCGCAGGCGGAGTGAAGCTCCTTCCATTGGAGATCGAAAACATACTGGACGAATCGGTGATAGTCGATTTCTTCCGAAAGCCTCGCGCGGGCCTTCTTGAGCGCCGACGACTTTCTCGTGACCAGGGCCGGATCCCAGTCGTACCAGGCGATGCCTCCATGCTCTTTCTTGAGGGCCATGAAGAGGGTGTAATCGTCGAGCCACCAGGCGTTGGTGTGGAGGAACGTCTCGTAGCCGAGTCCCCTTCGCGTGAAGGCCGAGAATGCTTGCCGCAGGAGTGCTTCCTTGAACTCCCGGACCAGGTCGAACTCGACGGTGTCGATTTGAAAGCCGGGATCGGGGGGGAAATCCTTCGGGCGAATCCATCGCTGCTCGACCAGACCCACCGGGCTGATCAGGAGCGAATTCCCGGCGAAGGACGAATGGGATTGATAGGGAGAATTGCCATATCCCGTCGGGCCGACCGGGAGGATTTGCCACCAGCGTTGGCCGGTCTTGTGCAGGAAATGCACGAAATCACGAGCGGATTTGCCCAGGTCTCCAATTCCGAACTCACCGGGGAGCGAGGTCGGATGGAGCAAGACTCCGCTCGACCGAGGTAAGCGCATAAATTTAGCTCTCCGCGCCGGGGTCGTCGTATCCCTTGCGTCAACGACGATCCCGATCAGGCAACCGCGATGCCAGCCTTATCAATTCGACAATGACGACGTCGATTCGATCGAACTCAGGAATTCTTCGATCTCGGTGCGAAAGCCAACCTTATCCTCAATGTGAGGAAGATGCCCCACGTTCGATAGGAGACGAAGTTGCCCCCCCGGAATCAAGGTGACCAGTTCCTTCGCGACGCGGGGGGGATTCACGATGTCGTGCTCGCCCACGAGGACCAGGCACGGGACGCCGATTCGATCCAGCTTGGCCCGGCTGTCATGATCGATCGCGGCTCGTGCCTGCCTGGCGAATGCCTCGGCATCCTGGGGCCACGGATTTTTCTCGGCAAACCGAATCAGCCCTTCAATTTGCGACGTTTGATGATAAAAAGCTGGGGCGACCAGCCAGGGGAGATTGGCGCGGGTAAACTCCCCCGCATCCAGATGCCGCCGCATCGTTATCCATGATTCGAGGATCGCTTTGCGCCATGGATCGGCGCCCGCGTGGGTGGAAACCAGGGTCAGCGACCGGACCAATTCCGGGTGATTCAGGGCAAGCTCTTGCGCGATGAGTCCCCCCATCGATTGTCCGACAATATGCGCCGGGGATGCGGAGATTGCGTTCAACCAGCCGGCGACATCATCCGCCAGATCGGCCGTCGAATAGTTGAAATCAACCCGATCGCTCTGGCCAACATCTCGCGAATCGAATGCCAGGGTGCGGTATGCCTTGCCGAAATGACGCTGGGCCATCGAGAACGCGCGATGGTCTCCCCCGAGCCCGCTCAGGAAGACGAGCGGAATAGCGTCCGGCGACCCGAGTTCCTCATAATGGAAATTGAAACGATTGATCGTGAGGTTTGGCATGGCGATCCAGGAAAGGAATCGTGATTCGGCCGCCTCAACGTTGTACCCTTTTCCCGGGAAACAATGAACTCGATAGAGAGGTTACTTGCACGATTTCCCGGAAATTCCATGCTCCCCATAGGTGAATGCTGCTCGTCCGCCGAATTGATTTCCCTTTGGCTGTGCTTTATAGTTCTCTGAACCCGCCGCGCGATCCATTCTTTCTCCGTCGCGTATTTGCATCATCCCTCGAATCGTGTTTTGGTTTTCCCATGCAAGCCGCACGGCGCACGAGAATTCTGGTCGGTTTCCTCCTATTTATCGCTTCGCTTCCGGCGGTTTCGCGCGCGCAAGATTCCGGAGAGGAATTCTTCGAAAGATCGGTCCGTCCGGTTCTGGTCGCGCGTTGTTACTCCTGCCATTCCTCCTCGGCGAAATCGGTGAAGGGGGGTTTGAGGCTCGATAATGCCGCGGCGATTCGAAGAGGGGGGGATTCGGGCGAGATCATCATTCCCGGCAAGCCCGATGAAAGCCTTCTCCTCGAGGCGTTGGCCCATCAGGATGGCGCCGCCGCCATGCCCCCCGACGGGAAACTCCCCGAGAAATCGCTCGCCGACTTCCGCCGATGGGTCGAGATCGGCGCCCCGATTCCTCCCGATCGCGGCGATTCGCGGAGCCAGTCCGCCGACGAAGCGCCGAAATCGATCGATTTTGCAAAAGGACGCCGGTTCTGGTCTCTCCGCCCGATCACTGAACCGAAAATCCCCGAGGTCTCCGACCCGAGATGGTGCAGGGGCCGGATCGATCGTTTCATTCTTCAGGGGCTGGACGGTAAGCGACTGACCCATTCGCCCGAGGCGGACCGGCGGACGTTGCTCCGCCGGTTATCTTTCGATCTGACCGGCCTGCCGCCGACCCTCGAAGAGATCGCGCGGTTCGAAGCGGACGCTTCACCTCTTGCTTATGAACGAGAAGTTGAGCGGCTCCTGGCATCGCCGCACTACGGCGAGAGGTGGGGGCGTCATTGGCTCGACGTGGCCCGGTTCGCCGAGGACAACAACACCGGAGAGGCGACGAACAAGGCCCCTCGGGTCGCGCATCCGTATCGGGACTGGGTAATCCGCGCGATCAATCGGGATCTGCCCTACGATCAGTTCGTTCGTCGCCAACTCGCCGCCGATCTCATCCCGGGACTTCCCCCCTCGGAAATCGCGGGCCTGGGTTTTCTGGGACATTCCCCGGTCTACCACAAGGAACCCAAGCTATCGGCGGAAATCATCACCGGGATCGTGGCCGAAGAATGGGACGAGCGGATCGATACGGTGACCCGCGGCTTCCTCGGGCTCACGGTCGCCTGCGCACGCTGCCACGACCATAAGTTCGACCCGATCGGGACCGAGGACTATTACGCGATCGCCGGCGTCATGGCCGGAACTCAGATCGTGGAGCGTCCGCTTGTCGAAACGGACCCGGTCACGGAGAGGGCGCTGGCGGATCTCCCTCGACGGCTGGTCGATCTGGATTTGCGCCTCGGCTATGCCCGGGAGCAACGCGGCGTGGCGATCGAACAGAAGCAAGATCCCGCTCCATTCGATCGCCGGATCGCCGACTTGAAGGCTCGAATCGATGAACTGAAGAAAACGAAACTCTTCGCCGGGCCGACCGCGATGGCCGTTCGCGACGCCGGGCTCTGGGTCGATGGCTCCGATCCTTCCTGGACCTGGCTTGATTATCGACCCGGAATTCCTCGCGACCTTCCCGTCTTTCGGCGAGGAAGTCCGTCGAATCCAGGGCCGATCGTACCCCGCCGATTCCTCGCGGTCTTCTCGAACTCGGCAGAGCCCCCCCGATTTTCGAAAGGCAGCGGAAGGTTGGAGCTTGCCGACGGGATCGTCGGGTCCGCCCGGGGATTGACGGCCCGAGTGCTGGTCAATCGGGTTTGGGGATGGCATTTCGGACGGCCCCTCGTCGCCACGCCCAGCAACTTCGGGAAGTTGGGCGATACTCCAAGTCATCCCGAGTTGCTCGAAGACCTGGCCGGAAGATTCATCGCGGGAGGCTGGTCGCTCAAGGCGCTTCATCGCGAGATCGTCGGCTCGGCGACCTATCGGCAATCGAGCCGTCATGATGGGGCATCGCAGGCGATCGACCCCGAGAATCGCTTGCTGTGGCGGGCACAAAGGAGTCGGCTCGACGTCGAAGCGTGGCGAGATGCCATCCTCGCGATCGTCGGAACGCTCGATTCCCGGATGGAAGGCCCATCGGGTGATCTTGAGAGCGACCGATTCACGCGGCGGACTCTCTATGCCAGGGTGAGCCGGCAACGCCTGTCTTCGGTGCTTCAAACCTTCGATTTTCCGGACCCAAAGCGGCATGGTGAGGTCCGCGAGCAGACAACCACGCCGCTTCAGCAACTGTACTTCTTCAATAGCCCTTTTTTGCTGACCTCGGCGGAATCCCTCGCGAACCAGGTCTGCAAGGAGTCGACGGATCTACCCGAGCGGGTTCGTTCGCTCTATCGGCGAATCCTCTTACGAAATCCGAGCGCGGACGAGCATAGTCGGGCGATGCAACTGGTAAAAAGCGACGCGGCCGATTCTCGTGAAGGATACGCCCTGTTGGCCCAGACGCTTTTGATCAGCAACGAGTTCCTCTTCGTGGATTGAATCCGGGAGCCGATCGTGGTGGTGTTCGACTCGACAGGAACATATCCAACGGAATCCCGTCGCGGCTTTCTGCGATCCCTGAGTTCGGGAATGGCGGGGCTCGGCTTGGCCGGATTTCTGGGGACGGAACCTTCGCTCCTGGCCGCCGGCTCGGTTCCAGGGACGCATTTCGCTCCCCGCGCGAAACGGATGATTTTCCTGTTCATGGCGGGGGGGCCTTCGCACGTCGACCTCTTCGACCCCAAGCCGGCGATCCGGAAATTTGCCGGCCAACGCCCCGGCAGCACCAATATCCGGACCGAGCGCGTCACCGGAGGCTTGCTCCCGTCCCCATTTCAATTTCGACAATGCGGAGAGAACGGCGTCGAGATGAGTGAGCTGCTTCCTCATCTCCAAGGTTGTGCCGACGACCTTTGCGTGATCCGGTCCGTGCATGCCACCAATCCGAATCATGGCCCGGCGACGAACTTCATGGTTTCGGGGCGCACCGATCCCACGCACCCGAGCCTTGGCGCGTGGGTTTCTTATGGGCTCGGGACCGAGAATCAGGATCTTCCGGGGTTCGTTTCGCTCGGCCGCGCCTCGTTCGGCTCGGCCCGCAACGGCTATCTGCCGGGCGAGCACCAGGCCACGACGATCGGGATCGAGCGATCCGCGCCCGCTCAGATGATTCGGCATTTGAAGAATCTCCGAATCGAGCCGTCTCGGCAGGAGCGGCAACTGGAGTTTCTCAGGACGATGAATGCCCCCCATCTCGCGGAGCGAGGGGACGACCCGCTCATCGAGGCGAGAATCCGGGCGATGGAAACCGCGTTCCGGATGCAAACCGCCGCGCCTCGCGTCTTCGACATCCGGCAGGAAACCGCCGCAACCCGGGCCCTCTACGGGGAGGGAGTGTTCGCCGATTCCTGCCTGCTCGCCCGTCGACTGGTCGAGAACGGCGTCCGGTTCGTCCAGATCAACAATGGCGGGTGGGACCATCATGAAAACATCAACAAGGACATTGCCAAGAAATGCCGGGAGATCGATCGGCCGATCGCGGCACTCCTGACCGATCTCAAGCAGCGCGGCTTGCTCGACGACACTCTGGTCCTCTGGGGCGGAGAGTTCGGACGGACCCCCGTCTCAGAGAATGGCGATGGCCGCGACCACAACCCCCACGGCTTCACGGTTTTCATGGCCGGGGGGGGCGTCCGAGGGGGGATGGCTCATGGCGTCACCGATGAGTTCGGGTTCCGGGCCGTCGAGAACCGCGTGAGTGTCCACGATCTCCACGCCACCGTGCTCCACCTCCTGGGCGTGGACCATGAGCGTCTCACCTATCGCTATTCGGGGCGCGACTTTCGCCTGACCGACGTCGCCGGCGAAGTGGTGCGCCCCATCTTGGCCTGAGCGTCCCGGCGTTGTAGGTTAGTCATTCCGACTACCGAGCTCCATCCGCTTCAGACCCGGCCAACAAGATGAATCACAAGCTCCGCGCCGCGCTGTATCTGATAGTCCTTCTTACCATTCCTCAGCCCGCTCGCGCCCTCCCGATGATCGTGAAGGTCGTGGAGTATGAGAGCCCGGCGGTTGCCCGCAAACTGAAGTTCCGGATCAGCCTCCCCGCGAGCTATGAGAGCTCCGACAAGCGTTATCCGGTCCTGTATTTGCTCCACGGCTTCTCGGGCGATTACACGAGCTGGAACACGAATCAGCCCGAGAAGGTTGGTGAGCAATACGAGCTGATTTTGGTCCAGCCCGACTATGGGAATTCCTGGGGGGTGAACTGGTCCGAGAGCGAGCCGGGGCAGAAGAACGATTGGGAAGATGCGATCATCAAGGACCTGATCGGCTACGTTGACGCCCACTATCGAACCGTCGCGGCCCGTGCGGGGAGGGCGATCAACGGCATCTCGATGGGCGGTTTCACCGCGCTGACGCTCGGCCTGCGTCATCCCGACATGTTCTGCTCGATCTCGGGACATAGCGGGTTGCTCGACTGGTCGCGCGGGTTCGCCAGGAAGTTGAAGGCCGACCCGAACGCGATCCTCCCGGAACGGAAGCCCGAGAAGAAGATCAAGCCGGCGATCGGTTTGCCCGACTTCGATGATCAGGAAGAACGGACCCCGAAAGGGCGGATCTTCAAGACGGTCGCCGAGTGCGAGGCGCATGATCCCTACGTGCTTGCCGCCACCGGAGACGTTGATAAGATGCCACACATTAATTTCGACTGCGGCACGGAAGATTCGTACTACGACTACAACCAGGACTTCTTACTGATCCTCCTGGCGAGAAAGATTCCATTCACCTATTCGCAGTCCCCCGGTGCGCACAACTCGGCATACTGGCGACGCGAAATTCGGACGTCGATGGCCATCCAGTACGAGGTGATCCGCCGGAACCTTGCCGAGATGAAGGATGGATCGGGCGAGAAGAGTCAGAACAAGGCAACAGCCCCCTGAGCGATCGAATGGGAGAGGGGCGAGCCGAGGATGGAATCCGGATGAAGATCACCAAGATTGAAACGCACGTGCTGCTGGCCCCCGATTACGACATCTCGGCGTGTTCGTCGGCCCAGGACGACCTCGTGGTCGAGGTGCATACCGACGAGGGAATCATCGGTATCGGCGAATGCGATACGAACCCCTGGGTCGCCCGCGAGTGTATCCGCGCGAGAGGGACCCACTGCATGGGGTTGGGTCTCCAGGAGATGCTCCTGGGGGCCGATCCGATGGAACCCGAAGCGATCTGGCGGAAGCTCTACGGCGGCTCGAAGATGACCGGGCGTCGCGGCGCCTTGATTTGCGCCATGGGCGCGCTCGACATGGCCCTCTGGGACATCAAGGGAAAGGCGCTGGGGGTCCCGGTCTATCGGCTCCTGGGGCGGGAGACTCCGAGGAAGGTTACTCCCTACGCCTCGCTCCTGCCCACCGGTCGCACGCTCGACGCCTGTCGCGATTCGCTGATTGAGAAAGCCCTCAAGGCCCAGGGATTGGGGTTCAAGGCCGCCAAGTTGGAAGTCTGCATCAACGGGCCGTATAGTCACAACGGGCTTCAGGAGAGCGACGACTCGGTCGTGGAGATTGTGGCGGCTTGCCGCCAGGCCGTGGGGCCGGATCTCGTGCTGATGGTCGACGTCGCCTACGCGTGGCCAAGTGCCGAGGTCGCCTTGCGGGTGATCGAACGGCTTGCTCCGTACGATCTCTTTTTCCTGGAAACGCCGATCGACATCGACGACCTGGAAGGCCATGCGCTGCTCCACGAACAATCGCCGATTCCGATCGCGGCCGGCGAGTGGCAGAACACCCACTTCGAATTCCTCGACCTCGCGGACCGAGGCAAGATCGACGTGCTCCAGCCCGATGTCGGGCGTGTTGGCGGCCTGTCCGAAGCGTGGAAGGTTTGCAACATCGCCCAGGATCGCGGCCTGAAGATCGTCCCGCATTGCTGGAAGACGGGGATTGGCATCGCGGCCAGCGCGCATCTCGCGGCGGCCTGCGATGTAAGCCCCTATGTCGAATTTCTCCCGGTCGAGCTTGCCGAGTCGCCGCTCCGTCGCGAACTCCTGTCAACGGAGCTTGAAGTCGTTGACGGCGCGATCCAGTTCACCGATCGGCCCGGTCTGGGGATCGAACTCAACCGAGAAGCCCTGCGAAAATTCGAAGTCCGCGACTGATCGGCCAACGCGATGTCGGAACAGGGAGATGTACGTGGCTTTCTCGGGATCTCGTCCTGCATTCCATAATGGGCAGCCCATCATGACATTCAACCGAAGTTGCCGCTGTTTCGGATTCATCCCGATGGTCGCTGTCCTGGCGATGAGCGGAGTCGTCAAAGCCGGGGAAGCTGCTCCTTCCTCCGCTCCACGGCTATTCTTCACGTCTCAGGGTAAGACGGCCGTCATCCGGGCGGACGGGACGAATCTCAAATACTTCAACTTCGATCGCCCCAACCAGGCAACCTGGCAGCCTGGCCCGATGTTTCCCGATGGGAAGCGTGTCGTTTTCCTGAGCATGGAGCCTCGCCGCGACGGCCCCGGCCGTCCTTTCGAGGAGTATTACACCCAGACGCCGACACATCTCTGGATTCACGATCTCGACACAGGCACACTCGATGAAATCTGCAACAAGGAACGACTCGCTCCCTTCGAAACCCCGGCCTTGTTGTTGAGCGATGATCGCATCCTCGTGCAGGTGGTGCGGAATAAGGTCGGGCAGATTTTCAGCATGAAGCTCGATGGAACCGACCCTCGCGAATTCACCCGGGCCGGCGAGGGACTCCCTTACGGCTTGAGCCTGAGCCCGGATGGTCGGCGTGTCGCCTATCATCTGGCGAGCCCCGCGGGCTACCAGGTCTGGACGAGCGACCCCGACGGGACGAATCGCGTTCAGGTCGCCGCCAGGCCCGATCATCTTTACTTCGGAACGAGCTGGTCGCCGGACGGCCGATGGGTCCTTTACATGGATTGCCCGAGCACCGAGCAGCCCGCGCACGATTGGGCCGACGTTTGCATCGGCCGGGCCGACGGCGGCGAGCATCGGGTCCTCACGAGCGGCCAGGCGATGTGGTTCGCGGCGACCTACGGCGATCCGAAGACGAGGGGCGGCGGGTCGAACGTTCCGGCCTGGACCCGAGACGGTGGCATCCTGTTTCCCCGCAGGTT
>CALKTZ010000756.1 GCA_937997355.1 uncultured Planctomycetales bacterium
GATAAAGCTCGGCGAAGACGGTGGCGAACTTGGGCTTCATCGCCTCGTCCACGAACGCCAGCCAGGCGTCGCCGGGGCGATTCTTGAGGATGTCCCCCACCTTGACGGCCATCGGCATGCCCCCCTGCCGGCCCATGTTGACCGACGGGTCGTAGTTCATGTAGTAGACGTTCCCGAACGGGTCGAACTGCATCCGGGGGCCGAGGCTCGTCGATTGATCGTAATGGAATGAGAATTCGGCCTCGTGGAGCCACGATTCGGCCAGCAAGGCGAGGCTCCCGGCCCATTCCCTGGCGCGTGCCGGGGCCTCCTTGAGGAGCGCCTCGACGGCGACCTTCTGAAGCTCGATCGACTTGAGCCGGAAATCGCCGTCGAACGGGTGGTTCTGGAGCCCCTGCGACGACGCCGTGCCGATGGCGGCGATGATCTCCATGCCCCGGTCGGGCCGCTTGGTGAAGCTCTCTTCGAGCCAGGCCAGGCCCAGCGCGTCGCGGACCTTGGGGGCGAGCTCGACGGCCCGGCGCATCGCCTCATCCTTCTGGGCCGATTCGACCTTGCCGGACGCCAGGGCCGCCTGGGTAACCCGCCAGGCGTTCTCCATCTGCTCGGACTTCTTGTCGCGGGCATAGAGCGACAGGTAATGCCGGGCGAGCAGGTTGAGGGCCTCGCGATCGTTGTCGGCCTCGGCCTTCTCCGGGGTGGGCAGGAACTCCCCCGCCTCGATGATGCAATCGGCCGAGGAGAGCAGCTTGACCGCCTGCCGGGCATTCAGCGGAGACTCGGCGGGGGGGCGCTTCAGGAGGTCGCGGAGCCGCGTGATGAAGTCCTCGATGACGTTGCCCGTATCCAGGGCCGAGCGGAGGATTCGGCCCAGGCCGCTCAGCCGTTCCTCGTCCAGCCCGTGCGGGGCCGCCCCCGCCAGGTCGAAGATATCCTGATTCGTGAAGGCGTTGCGCTCCATCATGAACTGCTGGGGGGGCGGGGCGTTCGGGCTCGTGCCGCCCCCCATTCCCATCCCCATGTTCATTCGCATCTGCATCTGCATTTGCTGCATCTGCTGCATTTGCATCTGCATCTGCGGGTTGTTGGCCATCGCGCCCTGGGGGTTGCTCAGCCCGGCGATCAGTTGCCCGTAAGCGGCCTTGCCCTCGTCCTCGGGCAGTCGGGCGACGAAGGCCTTCACGGCCTTCCAGTCGCCCCGGGTGACGTCGTACTGGAAGCCCTTGAGTTCCGCGTCGAAGGGGTCGGCCGTCGCATCCGCACCGGCCGGCGGCGTGACGCCGGGCATGCCTGCGGCGGCCATCGCCTGGAGACGCCGCGCCGCCGATGCCGACATGGCCCCCGGCGGCATGCCCGGCTGCCCCGGGGCGTTCGCGGGGGAGCCGGCCTGCTTGATCGCCTCTTCGCGGGGAGTGGACCAGGCCTTGAGGATCGACGACGGACGCCGGTCGAAGGTCAGTTGCTGAATCTTCTGGAGTCGCTCCTGCTTCTTGGGGTCGGCCGGCTTGTTGGCCGACGGATTGTCCGCGGCAGTGAGCGGACGCGCGAAGACCTCGCTGGGAATACTGGGCGCACTCGCCCCGGATCGGGCCGCCGTGGCGGGTGGCGGAGCGGGAGGCCCCGCCGTGGCGGGTGGCGGAGGAACCTGGCCCCGAGCGTCCGAGAAGGCAACGAAACAGGATGCGGCGATGAGCGGGATACGCCAGCGGCGGCAGACGTGCATGGCAGTACAGTCCTTTGGAGTCCGTCGGAGGAGTGTGTCACGTTTGCGGCCCTGGCGAGCCGGCGATCGGGGCGACGACTCGGGGGCGATTCGCGGGGAATCGATGTCGTTGAGCTGGAGCGAAAAAGGGACTGGCTCGAAGCGAAGCGCCGTGCCTGTCCCCTTTTTCGCGGGACCGAGCGGCGCCCCAAATCCGGAGACCTTCGGCCGTGGATTTCGGCGGGGTCGGGAGACCACCGCCGAACAGAGAAAAGGCGTTTCGGAAGGATTGCCGGGTGCCCCTGCATCACCCCGAAATCCATCATGAGCCATGAGGCCGTGCCGGATGCCTCAGGAGCCCGAGTTATCCGGCGGCGGGCCGGAGCTGGCGCCTCGGGCATCCTTCTTCTCTTCACCCTTGCCCTTGCCTTTGCCCTTGCCGTTTCCGGGTTTCTTGCACTGGCCGCTCTTGCAGCAAGAACATTGCTTGGGGATCTCCAGCCCTTGCAGCTCGCGGAGATCCATCCGCGCCAGGCGGATCACGCTCTCAAGGTCCTCGCGATGCTGCTTCGCCGAGGTTTCATCGCCCTGGGCCTCGTCCTGCTCGGCCAGCAGGCGGTAAGTCTGGCGGGCGCTCTCGATGTCGGGCTCCCACTCATCAGGACCCAGGCCTTCGAGGCGACGGAGCCACGTCATGTAATACTGCGCGTTCGCCAGCGTCGCGCGTGCCTCGTCGCGCAGCTTCGGGTCGGCGGACTTGTCGTCCTGCAACTGGTCGACCAGTTCCTGGAGCGCCACGCTGGCCTCGGGCAACTGGTTGGCGAACATCTGGGTCTTGGCCCGCTGGAGTCGAATCCGACGGGCTTCGTCGATACGCCCCTCCGGCAAGACCGTCAGGGCTTCTTCGTGACGGGCCGAGGCCGCTTGCCACTGCTCGGCGGCGGCGAGCCGATCGGCATCGGCCAGCACGCGCGACACGTCGTCCAGGCGTAATTTCTCCTGCCCCGGCCCGTAGTGATACGCGCCGAAGAGGACGGGCACCAGAAACCAACCGAGGAGCACGAGCGTTCGCATCGGACCCTCCCCAAGAATTCACAACGCGGGGGTTACGGAAACACACGAACCCGGCGATCGCGACGAGTATCCCATGATTTTACTCATCGGCCGGATCCAACAGAACTTCAAAAGTCTTTCATTTCGTGGATAGCGACGCGGCGAGGTCCTCCCTACGCATGCCCGCGATCGATCGCCCCGCCGGCCGCACGCCCGGCCGCCAACGGGTGCCGAAGGCGTGCAGCAAGACGGGCAAGAACGCCAGGGCCGATGCGCCGAGCACGCAGGCGATCAGGGCGTATTCCCGCCTCGTGAGCCGGTCGAGGGCGCCCTTGCGGGGGATGATGGCGAGTTTCGCCAGCAGCTCGGAGCTGAGTTGCTTCTGATTGCCGTCGTGGTAGACGCCGCCGAGGCGGGCGGCGATCTGACGCAGCGTGGAAGCGTCCTGGCGAGACATCCGGCCGTCGATGAACGAGCCCTGGCGCGAGTCCCCGACCCCGACGATCAGGATATCGGCGATCGAGGCCGGCATCTTGGGCATGCCGGTGGCCGGCACGGTGTCGCCGTCGGTGAGCATCAGGAGCAAGGTGCTCCTGGGCTGCCAGGGGTGCGCGATCCTGGCCGCCTCGGCGAGTCCCGAGAAGAGGTCGGTCTTGCCGGCGGCGAAGGCGTAGTGCATCGGGAGGTCGTTGAAGATGTTCCGCACGACCTCGATGTCCTTGGTGTCTACGACGACCGGCTTCGAGCCGTTGTAGCAGGCCACGACGCTCAGCAGGTACAGCTCGACCGGGACGCACTGGAGGAACGACTCCATGACGGCCGAGGCCCGCTTCATCCGGCTCTGGGCGGCGTCGGGGCCGGCGTCCTTGAGCCTCATGCTGGGGGAGACGTCGAGGACGATCAGCACGTGGCGCCGCTCGTTGTCGGGGATCATCTGGGCGACGTGGACCTTCGGCGGCAGCTCCAGGAGGGTCACCAGCCCCCAGGCGAGTGCGGCGAGCGACGCGACCCGCAACAACGGCGCGAACCTCGCCCAGGGCGCCGGGCGTCGGCGGGGGCCGAATGCCAGGCGGTCCAGGTGTCGGACGCGGCGGGCGTGGAGGATCTCGGCGAGGATCGCCAGGATCGCCATCGCCGCCGCCGCGAGTTCGGCATGCATCACCATGGCGTGTACCTCAGCCCGAACAGGGCGCATCCCGACGCGGCCAGCAGGCCCAGGCCGGCCAGGCACACCGGCGCGAAGTTGTCCAGCAGCTCGGAGGCCGTCTTCTCCAGCTTCGTTTCGCGCATGGCGTCGATCCGCTGGAATACCCCCGCGAGCGAGTCGGGGTCGTCCACCGGGAAGACCTCGCCCCCCGTCATCCTCGTGATGTTGACGATCTCGTCGGGGACCGCCGTCTCGGCGATGTGGATGGCATAGGCCTAGATGTTGTCCTTCTTCAGGGTCTGGGCGCTCGATTCATCGATGCCATTGCGCAGGACGTAGCTGAATCCATCCGTGACCAGGATGATCATCCGGTCCCCTTCCTCGCGCGAGGTCAGGATCTCCTTGCAGGCCAGGAGCGCCTTGCCGATCTCCGTGCCGCCGAACCATCCCGGCACGTTCTCGGGCTTCATGAACGGCGGGGCGCAGCGGACCGCCGAGGGATCGGCGGTCAGCGGGACCCAGTGCAGGACGCTGTTGCCGAAGAAGGTCAGCCCGAACGCGTCCCCCTTGCGGACGTCGAGGAAATGGTCGATGGCCTTCATCGAGGCGTCGTACCGCGTCCCGTCGCCGAACGGCGCGATCATGCTGCTCGATACGTCGACGCAGAGTTCGATGTTGGTGAGCACGCGGCGGGTGCGCGGGGCGCTCAATTGCTGAGGCCCGGCGAGGATCACGATCACCGATGCCAGGACGAGCGCCGGCAGGCACTCGGCCAGGCCGATCGCAATTGCCCAGACCCGGCCACCGGGCTGGCCGCCGTGGTCGAACGGCACGGCGACGCGCCCGCTGGTGCGTTTCCAGACCCACCAGATCAGCCAGATGGGCACGATCAACAAAATCAGGACGGCCGGGTAGGCGAAGCTCATCGGCGGGCCTCCCGGGCCGGTGCGGAAGGGGCTGCCTCAACGCCGATCGCCTCCGGCTCATCGGCCGGGATCGACCGGTAGGGCTCCAGGAGCGCCGCGACGTCGGCCGGCCCGGCGGCCTCGCCGGGGGGGCTCGGCTTGCTCCAGCCCCAGCCGCTTGCGCCAGTAGCCGATCAGGAGCCGTTCGAGTTCCGCCTCCTGCCCCCGGGGGAGCGTGCCGGCCATGGCGGCTTCCACCAGGGGCCGGAGTCGATCGGCCAGGGTCACCGGACGTGCCGCCGCGGCCCCGGCCAGGCTCCTCTTCCGGCGTCCGCCCAGCAAGATCGCCAGGAAGCCGGCGAACCACGCGAGCCCCCCCGCGATCGCGATCCAGCGGTATCCCCCCAGCCTCGGCGAGGATTCCAGTTGGGGTCGATGGGGCTCGATCTGCCCCGGCGGGAGCGCCGGATCGACCTGCACGGTGAGCGGGGGGACGTCCTTGAGCGGGACGCCATCCTTGCGACGTAATGAATCTCTCAGGTCGTAGCGCCCGGGTTCGAGGCCGTAATAGATGATGTCGTAGCGGAAATCGGTCCCGTGCGGATAGGTCTCGGCGATCCGGACCACCATCGGCGCCCGTCGATCCTCGATCGGCCTGGCTTCAAGCTCCGGACCGGGCAGGACGACCTGCTCCAGCCTCGCGGGCATGCCGACCGTCGATCGAGAGCGCGGCCGCGGTTGGGCGTCGTCGGCCGCAACGGCCGAGGCAACCACGGCCAGGAATAGGAGCAGGAGCGGCATCGGCGATGGCAATCGTCTCATGGCTAGCGCGCTCCTCGTCCCAGCAGATTGCGATGCTTGAAGAAGTGCCGGACACGCGAGACGTACGGCCGGTCGGTGGGGATCAGCAGATAATCGACCCCGGCCTTCTTGAGCGGCTCCTCGACCGCGGACGGATCGAATCCCTTGATCCGGCCGCGGAAGACGAACGGGCGGCCGGTCTCCGCCTCGACGCCCCGAACGAACCCAACTCCGCGGAGCTGTTCCTCGGCGGGATCGCGCAATTGCAGCACGGCGCAATCGTGCTCCTGCGCCATCCGCCGGAGCGCCGGCAGGGCCGACGGGTCGTGCATGTCGCTCAGGACGATCACCAGCACGCGCTGGGGGAGGCTCGACGTCAGCTCGATCAGCTTCGAGCCCAGCGACGTCGGCTCGTCGTAATGATACGTCCGGAGCCGGTGCAGCCACTGGAGGACCTGGTCCTTCGACAGGCTGGGGCGCACGTGCAGGCTCCGGCCGCCGACCCCGAGCAGGCCCACGGGGCTGATCCGGTCCAGGGCGGCCAGCGCCAGGCCCCCGGCGAGGAAGACCGCCGTTTCATACTTGCTCGGGTGATGCGAGCTGATCGTCATCGAGGCCGAGGTGTCCACCAGGATGTAGACCGGCATCCGCTTGGGGGCCTCATACTCCTTGATGTGGACCTTCCTGGTCCTCGCCGTGACCTTCCAGTCGATCAGCTTGATCGGGTCGCCATACTGGTAGGGGCGAGACTGGACGTACTCGACCCCCGCGCCCAGGAAAGGTGAGCGATCCGTGCCGTAGCTCAGGCTGTCGGCGAGCCTCTTGACGGCCATGAGGAATTGCCGAGCATCCAGGACGTCGTGGGTCTCGATCCGGCCTTGCAAGAGATTTCCCCCCCGCGTTCATGTTCCGGGCGTCAATGGACCTGGCCGTTGGCGGCGGCATGTTTCACCGTCCCCGCGCCGTAGGGGCCGAGGATTTCCTTGAGGATATCGGTGCCGGTCACGCCGTCGGCGAGGGCCTCGTAGGTCAGGCGGATGCGGTGGAGGATGACGTCCTCGGCGAGCGCGAAGAGGTCCTCGGGGATGACATAGTTCCGCCCGTGGATCAAGGCGCGGGCGCGGGAGCCCTTCACCAGCGCGATCCCGGCCCTCGGGCTGGATCCCAGCTCGATCTGGGGGTGCTTGCGCGTCCGGCCGACGACCTCGACCACGTGGTCGGTGAAGGTCTCGCTCACGTAGACGTCGTGGACCGCCTCCATGGCGCGGACGAGTTCCTCGGTGGTGGCGACCGGCCCCCCTTCCATGGCATCGAATTCGGTCCGGGCGACCGCCCCGCGATCCTCGCGCCGGACGCCCAGCGCGGCGTTGCGCCGGAGGATCTCCTTCTCCTCTTCCGCGGCCGGATAGGCCAGGCGATGGCAGAGCATGAACCGGTCGAGCTGGGCCTCGGGGAGCTCGAACGTGCCGCTCTGCTCGATCGGGTTCTGGGTGGCGATCACCAGGAACGGCGCCGGCAGCTTGAACGTCTCGTTGCCGATGGTCACGCGACGCTCCTGCATCGCTTCGAGCAGGGCGCTTTGCACCTTGGGCGCGGCCCGGTTGATCTCGTCGGCCAGCAGCAGGTTCGTGAAGATCGGCCCCTTGTGGACGACGAACTCGTTGGACCGCTGGTCCAGGACCTCCGAGCCGAGGATGTCGGA
>CALKTZ010000757.1 GCA_937997355.1 uncultured Planctomycetales bacterium
CCCGAGGAGATGAAGCAGAACCGGGATTTGGCCTCGAGCAACGCGCGGAGTGTCGGTCCAACCAAATAACTCTTGCAGTCGAACGGCCAGAATCGGATGTCGCCCTTCCTCATATTGCAATCTTGCGATTCGTCCATTGGGGAGTTTCAGGCTGCTGGGTGCGTGTTGGTCGAGTTGCTGGAGTTGCGCCCTCGTGAGTAAACCCTGGAGGGCCGCGATTCGATCCAACCGCTGGAGGTCCGCAACGCGAGTGGCTCCCCAATCCTGGCAGATTTTGGCAATCAGGCCGGCAAAGGTGTCATGACTCGGCTCGGGCAGTTCGAGATCGGGCAGGACGCGCGCGAGGAACGAGAGTCGTGCCAGCCATCGCGCCGCTTCTTCGTCTTCTCGAAACCAGTCCAGGGCCTTCGGCGCGATGGCCGTTGCCAACGCCTTCGCACCTTCTTCCGGTTCGACGGACAGGCTCGTGTCCTCGTGGATCAAGAGATCCTGGAACCGGGTTTCATACACGCCGACCACGCGCCCCCTGGCTTCGTCGAATCGCACCACCCGCTCCTGTCGGATCAATTCCGGATGGAGCGATTGGAGCCATTCCCGTTCGATCGAACTGGCAATCCGTACCTGGAGTTCGAGCACATTGCGCCGCTTATCTTCGCGAGGGTCGAGCGCGAGGAAAAAGATGCCCGAGCGAACCTCCGAACGTGCGTCGAGCCGAACCCCCCGCCCGCCGACCATCACGCCCGTCCCGTCCGATCCCCGACGTCGCACCACTCGATCCGGATAGGCGAGTAGCAGCCATTTTCGGATCTCGACATCGAGATCCGCGTCGGCGTGGGTTGCCATCGCCTCGGCTCCACCGCCTCGACTTGGAAGGCGTTGTCCCAGTTTGAACAGATGGTCGCGAGCCTGCGCGACCTGGCGCGCGGCGATCGGGTCGATCCCGATGTTCCGGAGCCGAGGTGAGAACTTCTCCCGCTCCGCCATCTCCAGCGAATCGAGCCGAATAAAGAGATCGGAGGACTCATCTCCTCCGAATTTCTCCGGCGGGCGCGCCCGAAATTCTCTTCCTCGCGAATGGTCCTCGTCTCGGAGGAGCATATCCTTTTCGGAAAGGATCGCGGCGACCGCGGCCCCTTCGATGAGCCTGCCATCCTTTTGCGACTCGATCAGAATGCGTCCGAGCCTTGGATGAACCGGCAGCGCGTAGAGTTGTTCCCCCAAGGGCGTGATGCGCCGGCTCTGTGCTTCAATAGCACCGAGCATTGCGAGCAATTTCTCGGCGCCGGCGAGCCGATCGAAAGTCGGCGGCTCGAACCAGGAGAATGTCAGTGGATCGGTCACCCCCCAGGAATGAAGTGCCAAAACGGTTTCGCAAAGATCGACACGTTGGATCTCCGGCACCTCCTGGCTCGGCAGACCGCGATGCTGGGCCTCCGACCACAGCCGGATGCAACGACCAGGCCCCGTCCGTCCCGCCCGCCCCGCGCGTTGGTCGGCCGACGCCCGACTGATCCGCTCCAGGGTCAGTCGATCGAATCCTCGTCCCGCGTCGTGATGCGCCACGCGTGCGAGGCCGCTATCGATCACCGTCGACACACCGTCGACGGTCAACGAGGTCTCCGCAATGTTGGTCGAGAGGATGATTTTTCTCGAACGGCTGGGAAGCAGAGCCCTGTCCTGCTCGGTGGCCGGCAGAGAGCCGTGCAAAGGAAGGACGACGGCTCCCCGAGATCGAGCCGCCGGCTCGATCCGCGACTGAACCCGGCGGATCTCGGCCATCCCGGGCAGAAACACCAGAACATGCCCGGAGTCGGATTGGTCCGCGAGGGCGTCGAGCACCGCCGAGCCGACCGACTCGACCGACTCAACTGGCTTAAGGGAGGCTGCCTGATAATGAACCGAGACGGGATAGGTCCGTCCTTCAACGCGAACAATCGGGCAGACACCGAGAAACTTCGCGATCGGCTCCGCATCAACCGTGGCCGACATCGCCATGATCTTGAGATCGGGTCGAACTTCTCGCTGAATTTCGCGGAGGAGTGCCAGGGCCAAGTCGCTGTGAATGCTCCGTTCATGAACTTCGTCGAGGATCACGAGTCCGACCGAGGCGAGAAAGGGATCGGCCAGGATCTGCCGCGTGAGGACCCCCTCGGTCTGAATTTGAATCCGCGTCCTCGCCGTGACCCGGCGTTCGAATCGAACCTGAAACCCGACTTCCTCGCCAAGCTGCCAGCCCTGCTCTTCGGCGATTCGCGCGGCCGTGGACCTCGCGGCGACGCGACGAGGCTGGAGGACGATCATCGACGGGTGTTCTTCGGAGAGGAGCCCGGCGCGATGGATCGCCGGTGGGACACGCGTCGTCTTACCTGTCCCTGGCGGAGCAACCAGGACAAGGCTTCCGTGTGTGCGAAGTGCAGAAAGGATTTCGGGGAGGCTGGGATCAATCGGCAGCGAATTCATGGGGCGCTTGGAACAACGTCGAGGGTCGGGCGACTTCAACTCACCCTCACACCATACATCGTCCGACCCGGGGATACGATCCCGTCCCCGGGCCGGCGTTCTTCAGCCTACTTATCGTCAGGTGTAGGATGTCACGACGACGAGGCGTCCGTTCACATAGCGATAGAACGTCCCGCCGGGAGCGTTCGGCCGCCCATTCGGCTTGCGGCCGTGGACAACCCCCGCGAAGATCAGGCTCGAGGTCTTGGTCGGTTTGAATCGAATCTGACCGGCCCTGCCGACCAACTGATTCCTTCCCGTGCCCCCAACCATCGTCGTATGCCCGAACCAGCCATGTTCCCGGATGTTGTAACTTCCGGCGATCAGTTTGTTCCGTCCCCCATGCCCACCGTCGATTGTGGCGGTGACTCGAACGCTGGGATCGACCGTGATCTTATCGTTCGCCTTCGACCCATAGACCACGATCGAGTCGAGGCTTGAGACAAGTGGCTGATTCGAGTCGACCACGCCGTTCACCGTCACCTGAATCCTCGGGGTCGCCCCCGAAGTCTGGGTCACGAGGATCGTATTCTTGAATCTGGGATTGCGGTGAGGCTTCGGAGTCACAATGAGGACGCGATCGATCTGGCGGACCGCTCCGGTATCGCCCGGAACCACGTTGATCGTCACGGTCGCCGGATTGCTGGTTGCCACCGGGGACTTCGCCGTGTTGGTCGAGGTGACGGTGTACTGCACGGAGTCCGAGCCGAGGTATCCCTCGTTCGGTGTATAGGTGAACGTGCCGGTCTTCGAGTCGAAATTGGAGATCGTCCCATGTTGCGGCTGTCCCACGAGATTGTAGGACAACGTCTCGGTGGTCGAGGCCGTGGGATTACCGGATTGTCCGGATAGTTTGACGGTGCCTTCCCCGCCGAAGGTCACATTCTGGCTCACCGCCGTTGCGAACGGCCTGAAGTTGATCGGCGGCGATGTCGGCCCTGTGTAGCTGCCGACCGTCACGGTGAAGGTTCGCGTCACCTCGGTATTGGTCGTGGGATCCTTGGCCGTGACCGTGATCGTCGCGGTATCGCCGGCCTTGGCCTGCGTGGTGTCGATATGCAAAACACCGCTGGTGTTCGTATCGGACATCGAGGCGGCGGTGATGGTGATCGGATTGACCGGGAGCGATTTCTCTCCGGTGATCGGGTTCGTTTGGACCTGAACCATGGTCATGTCGGTCAGGATCGACTGGCCGCCGACCATCTGGCCGAAAATCGTGTAGTTGTAGTCGAGAGATGTCGGGGTGCTCGTCGTCAGGAAGAATTGCGTGTCATTGGTGTTCGTTCCCCCCGCGTTGGCCATCGCCACCTGCTGCGAGTTGTTGAACGCCAACTGCTGGACGATTTCATTCGCGAACGGAGTCCCCGGCTGGCCGCTACTGCCGGTGCCGTTGGCATTGGGGGCCCCCCCTTGCGCGACGTAGTCGCTGGCACCCGGGAAACCGTTGATGATCCGCGTGAAATTCTTGCCGATGTAATAGCCATCGTTGACGAATTGTCGGATCTGATCGACCGTGTTCGGGGTCAAATCCTGAAAGAGCTGCATCACGATGGTGCCGGTGAACGAGACGTCGCTCACCGAGGCCGCCGTGTGCGATACGCTGACCGAGAAGTAGGGGCCGGTGGCGACAGAGGCCGTAATATTCGGGTTGCTGGACGTGGCACTGAAGTTTTGTTGAGTGGTGCCGGTGGCCGCGCTGCCATCGAGCAGGACTTGGTACCCCATCTGAGCGGGGACCGTGACCGGAGCAATGGTGGCCAATGCCGCGGCCAGCAATTTCCGCTCTTCGAGTGATTCGAGCCTGAGCAGAGGGCGAGGACGCCGCGAGCGCTTCGCTTCCACACACTCACGATGTCGGCCTGTGGGAAAGAACCTGACCCAGATGCGCTCCAGCATCCGACACCCCCGCAGCTTTCCAGCCTTGTCCCGGACACCGACGCGCAACGACAGGTCCGGCGAATCCTTCACTCCGTCAAAGGCCTTATCGGCCGCAAACCAGATTCGCTTGAAACAAGTCCGTCGTTCGTCGCACTTTTCATCCGAGGCCGTCCAAGCCCCCCTTGCGTGGACAAATCGCCCTTGAATAACCACAACTCTCTTCCAATATGGCACTTACATCTACAACCAAGTTTCTGGCAATTGACACTCGCCAGCCGTTGAACTATAGTAATGTTGGACTCAATGCGATTGCATGCACTTCCTCTCACGTCAATTTTTTTCTTTGCGCTAATGAGTCCTCGATTGCACGGAAGAATCGTTCGGGGCATGCCCCGTCAGTCATCGAGACTCAATTGATGTCGAATGTTGATTCCAACTCGCTGAGCGAGCGTCCGGATTCCTCGGGTTCCGAGGCAAAGTCCGGGTCCGCGCATCCTTCGCTCAGGAAGGAGGGGATCGATTCGCCGACTGTGCGACGCGGTTCGAGTCGCTCGACGACGAAGAACCCGGGAGTCTCCTCGGTCATCGGCCCTGAATCCCGCTCGATTCCAAATCCGCTGCCACTTCCCCAACCGGGCCAACAGATCGACTGTTTCGAGCTGGAGGAAGTGATCGGGGTTGGCGGGATGGGGGCGGTCTTCCGGGCTCACGATTTGACCCTCGACCGCGAAGTTGCGGTCAAGCTCGTCCCGCAGGATCAATCCGAAGATCCGGAAGTGGTGCAACGCTTCTATCAGGAAGGACGATCGGCGGCGCGACTCGACCACGAGAACATCGCCCGCGTTTATTCGATCGGCCGCGACGGGCCGTTTCACTTCATCGTTTTCGAGTACATCGAAGGGCGGAATCTCCGCCGCAAGGTCGACGAATCCGGCCCGCTGGATGTAGCGGACGCCATCAATTACACCCTCCAGATCGCCTCGGCCCTCGTCCATGCTTCCGAACGGGGCGTCGTCCACCGCGATATCAAGCCCTCGAACATCATCATCACCCCGCGCGGTCGTGCCAAACTCGTCGATATGGGGCTGGCGCGTCAATTCGAGCGTCAGGAAGATCAAGGACTCACGCAGAGCGGGATGACCCTGGGGACTTTCGATTACATCAGTCCCGAGCAGGCGCGCGATCCTCGCGACGTGGATGTCCGGAGCGATCTTTATTCACTCGGATGCACACTCTTCCACATGCTTACCGGTCGTCCTCCGTTCGTCGGGGGGACCGTGCTGCAGAAGCTGCTGCAACATCAGGAAGAATCTCCGCCGAATGTGCGGGACTTCAATCCCGATGTTTCACCCGAGCTCGCCGGCATTTTGACCAAGTTGTTGGCGAAGGATCCGGACCGCCGCTATCAAACTCCCGAACAGCTTGTGCGAGACCTCCTGGTCCTGGGAGGCTCGGCCGACCTTGATCTGGGGAATTCGATCGACTTCTTGCGGCCGTCGAGCGGGCTCCTGGCGCAGCCAACTTGGATTGGCCATCTCGTCTGGGCGGTCCCCATCCTCGCTTTCGTCCTCGTGATCCTCGGTCTCGTGTTGTGGGGCAGGGAGATGAACGGTCCACTCCTCTCGAATACCCCGATCGCGAGAGAGTTTCCGCGAATCGGCGAGTCCGGCTCCCGAACCTCGCGACCGTCGACCGCGGATGGACCATCCTCGACCGCCAGTATCCAGGAGGAATCGTCCATCGTCGCGACGCGCCCCCGCGCCCACCCGAAGAATATCATCGTCGGCTCCAACGAAGATCTGCTCTCGAAAATCGAGTCCGCCCCCCCTCGATCCACCATCATCCTCTCGGATGACGGGCCTTATCTGCTCGGAGATCATGAGAAGCGGGGAATCGAGCCTTTCGTTTTCAAGAATCGCGATTTCACGCTTCGTGCCGAGCCCGGCACACATCCGGTCGTTTCCGCGGCAGGCTTTTCCCAGGGGGAACAGCAGCTTTCCGCGATGTTCGACTTCGTCGGCGGACGGATCACGATCGAAGGTGTGGAATTCCTCGTGGACGCAACGGGCTGGAGCCCTCCTCCCACGGCGATCCGCACGGATGACACCGAACTCACGTTGCGCGGTTGCACGTTCCGCACCAAGGGGGAGGTGATCGGCCGTTACGCAACGGGGCTTCGGCTTCGCTCGACCGGGGCTCAGATCCAGAGCGGTGATCGAAGCCCGTTGGTCCGCGCCGATCAATCTCATTTCGGCGGCGGCCAGGATTCCATCCTGATCGAAGGCCCCGTGGAAATCGCGCTGCGGGATTGCACGATGGGGCCAAGTGGTTCCTCCCTGATTGTCGACAACGCTCGTTCCGCACCGGGAATCCCCGCGCGGGTCCGACTCATCAATTCGAGCCTGATGACCGGACAAGGCCCCATCTTCCAGATCAAGGGGGAGACCCTTTTTTGGGTCGACAACTGCGCGATCGCACCGGCGGGCCGTTCCGATTCGACGACGCTCATCACGATCGACGATCCGCATCATCTCACATGGCATGGGCGGTCCAATATCTATGCCAACATCGCAACCTTCCTGGCACCTGCAAATCCCGGAGGCGGTCAAGGAAGAATCTCGAATTTCGACAAGTGGGCGGACTCGGATTTCGAGCAGCGCGAACTCGGCTCGCGCCTTGAGAGCAGTCCCATCTGGAAAGATCCAGACCCCCTCCGGGCGATTGCAAATGCCATTGACCATCCATCGCAGTCGTTCCGACTTTCCGATGTGAAGTCGCGGTCGGGCCGATCCGATGCGGTCGTGGGGGCTCGCCAGGGGCCGCTGGGCATGCTCATCTCCGAGGATCCCATCCAGTTGGCGAAGAACGATGAGAAGACATCCGTCGCCGGAAATGCCCCCCCGCAAGCCGAGCGATCGGCCAACCCCCCAGCG
>CALKTZ010000758.1 GCA_937997355.1 uncultured Planctomycetales bacterium
GAGGTTGAACGCAGTGACGATCTCGGAGAGATCGGCCGCGATCCCCAGGTCGTTCAGCTTCTTTCCGATCCGCGAAGGGCCGTGCCGCGACCCGTTCGACGCGAAGACGACCGCCAGCCCGGCCTCCCGGACCGCCTCGACCAGTTCGATCGCCCCCGGCAGCAACCGGGGACCCGCCCAGATCGTCCCATCCAGATCGAACGCGAACCCTCGAATCTCTCGGAGTCGTTGCGGCATGGAGCCAATCCCTTCGTCTCGATCGTTCCTCCCAGGACCCGGCCGGAGAGTTTACCATGCCGGTCCAGGAACTGGCCAAGGCACCCGCCACGGGCAAGCTCCTGTGGCCGAGGTCCGCGCCGAGATGTTAAGATTGAGGGGGAATGGAGTTGAGGCGGTCGGGTTCCGTTTCGAGCGATCGCCGGATCACGGCCCCCCGGCCCTCCTTGCTTCCGGGCTTATCTTCCGAGGATCTGAGATGAACTTGCTGGACCAGCTCAAGACCATGACCGTCGTCGTCGCCGATACCGGCGACTTCGCGTCGCTCAACAAATACAAACCGCGTGACTCGACCACCAACCCTTCGCTGATCCTCAAGGCCGCGCAGATGCCGGCGTATCGGCACCTGGTCGATGAGGCGATCTCGGTCGGCCAGGGGGCATCCGGCGGCCATGAGAAGCAACTCGAAGCCTGCCTCGACCGGCTTTCGATCAACTTCGGCAAGGAGATCCTCAAGATCGTCCCCGGCCGCGTCTCCACCGAGGTCGACGCCCGGCTCTCGTTCGACACCGAGGCGACCATCGCCAAGGCCCGCCACCTCATCAAGATGTACGAGGCCGACGGCATCGGCCGCGACCGCATCCTGATCAAGATCGCCTCGACCTGGGAAGGGATCAAGGCCGCCGAGAAGCTCGAAGCCGAGGGCATCCACTGCAACCTCACGCTCCTCTTCAGCTTCCCGCAGGCGGTCGCCTGCGCCGAGGCCAAGGTGACCCTCATCTCCCCGTTCGTGGGGCGCATCTTCGACTACTACTGCAAGGAGCGAGGGGTCAAGACGATCCCGGCCGCCGAGGACCCGGGGGTCCACTCGGTCACCAAGATCTACCACTATTACAAGAAGTTCGGCTACAAGACCGAGGTGATGGGGGCCAGCTTCCGAAACACCGGCGAGATCACCGAGCTGGCCGGTTGCGACCTGCTCACCATCTCCCCCGACCTCCTCGAAGAGCTCCAGGGGCAGGAAGGAAAACTCGAACGCAAGCTCTCCCCGGGGGACCCCGCGTCAGAGGACATCGAGCAGATCCACCTCGACGAGAAGGGCTTCCGCTGGCTGCTCAACGAGGACCCGATGGCGACCGAGAAGCTCGCCGACGGCATCCGCAAGTTCGCGGCAGACATCGTCAAGCTCGAACAGTTCGTCGGCAAGTCGTTGCGTCAGCCGGTCGGCGTCTGAACGCGACGGGGCTGTGGCCGGATTCTGTTCGGCGCGCGCCGCCGGGCGGCCGGGGCGATTTGAGGACCATCCGCCCCTCTTACCAACGGGGCTACGGGGGGTGGATGAGTCCGAGGCGATGCGATCGAAGAACCCCCCTGTATCCCCCTCGGTCAGGGGGGATGTGTTTTTATGTTGAGCCGGTAATATTGCCGGATGCCACGGGCCTTCGTACGTGTTTAGCGACGAAAATTTGTTCGGCGCGGGTCTCCCGACCCCGCCGAAACCCGCGACCGAAGGTCTCCCAATCTTTGCAATTGCGCCAGCCCGCGAAAATCGGGGACGGGCACGAGGCGTGCCGGTCCCCTTTTCCGCTTCGGGTTTCCTCGCCGCTCATTGCGCCGGCGGGGGGACTTCCCGGATATGCCGGATGATCGACCCTTCCTGGAGGTAGACGACCATCTGCGCGATGCCGGTGGCGTGGTCGGCGATGCGTTCCAGGTTCCGCGCGGTGCTCATCAACTGGAGCCAGGAATTGAGCCGATCGGGCTGCAACCGAAGCTCTTCCTTCAACTCGTTGCGGAGTCGCCGGTATTGCTGGTCGATCGGCTGATCGCCGGCGATCACCCCCCTGGCCTTCTGGGCGTCGCGATCGCGGAGCGACTCGTAGGCGGCCCGGACCTGGAGGAGCACGTCTCGGGCGAGGATCGACATCGCCTCGGGGATCGGGGCCGGGTTGGGCTTCTTCGCCAGCTTGCGGGCGCGGCGCGCGATCCGCGCGGCGAGATCGGCGATGCGCTCCCAATCGCGGTTCACCTTGAGGATCGTGGCGAGCCTTCGGAGGTCGGAGGCGACCGGCTCGTAGAGCGCCAGCACCCGCAGGCATTCCTGCTCGATGTGGACCTCGCGGCGGTCGGATTCCTCCTCCTCGTCCTTCACCTCGGCGACGAGGTCGAGCCTCCCTTCGCAGAGCACCTGGATCCCCTTGTCGAGCGAGTTGACGACGCGTTCGGACATCGCCAGGAATTCGTTCCAGAGGACGTCCTGGTCGCGGAGCGCGTGCCGGCTGGGAAATGACGAGTGGCCCTTCCCGGACTCGGTTCGAGAGGACCCCCGTTCGTTGCCTGCGCCGGGCTCGATCGCTGCCATGTCTCGCGCCTCCTCGGGCTTCCAGGCGGGTTGGCACTCCGGTCTCGGAGTCAAACCACCAGCGCACGGCCCGGCATTCCTGTCGGTACTCATTCTTCCTTCCGACGCCCCGAGATTCAAGGCCGACCCTCGCCCACGTCGTCGATCGATCAGCAGAACGGCCGGAGCGCCTTGCGCATCGAGGCGGCGTCGGGATAGCGCTGGTTGGGGTCGCGGGCGAGGCACTTCTCCAGGACGGCGGCCAGGCCCTCGGGGATGTCGGCGCGTCGCCTGGAGATCGGCACCGGCATTTCTTCGAGGAGCATGCGGATCATGTCGCCGCCGACGGCCTCCTCGTCGTAGATGAATTCGCAGGTGAGCAGGTAATAGAGGGTGGCCGCGGTGGCGTAGAGGTCGGCCAGCGGGGTGACGGTCTTGAAGTCGAGCATCTGCTCGGGGGGCATGAACGGGACGGTCCCCCGCATCTCCCCCGAGAAGGTGAGCCCGGAGAGCCCGACCCCCCGGAAATTCTTGGCCAGGCCGAAGTCGGAAACCTTGGCGCGGAGCTTGTCCCCATCCCGAGCGATCAGCACGTTCTCGGGCTTGATGTCCCGATGCACGAAGCCCAGCCGGTGGGCCTCCTCCAGCCCCTTGAGGATCTGGCGGGTCAGCCGGCATCCCTGGTCGATCGGATAGCGGCCGGGGGCTTGCTTGGCCAGGGTCTCCAGGTCGATCCCCTGCACGAACTCCATCGCGAACCAGAACTGGCCGCGCGTCATCCCCTGCTCGTACCACTCGACGATGTTCGGATGGCGGAGCTGGCTGATGACCGACATCTCGCGCAGGAACCGGTCGATCGCCGATCGGGTCGCCGCCGTCTCGGGGGTGATCAGCTTGAGGGCGACCATCTGGCCGGTCTTGACGTGCCGGGCCTGGTAGACCACCCCCATCGCCCCCCGGCCCAGCTCGCGGACCGTGGTGTAATGCGGGACCGGCTGGGGCAACGAGGCCGCCTCGGACCGGCAGATCGCGCACCACCATTCCACCCGCTCGGCCGACTCCCCGGATCTCGGCCCGGCGACCGCCAGGTTCGCGGGGGCCGGCGTCCCGCAGCCCACGCACCGGACCGTTTCCGATGTCGGCGGGTCGGTGATCTCCTGATTGGAGAGGTCGGGGTCGGCCGAGGAGAGGGGCTGCGTCGACTTCACCTGGACCTGGAAGACGCTCTGCCCCGCCGCGATCATGTCCCCCGATGCCAGCCGGACCCGATCGACCCGCTCGTTATTCACGAACGTCCCGTTGGTGCTCCCCAGGTCTCTCAGCTCGCAGAGGGGGGGATTGACCTCGATCATGAAGTGGTCGCGTGAGAGGGCCGCGTCCTCCGGCATCGAGCAATGGACGAAGCGCGAACGCCCCACGATGAACGTGTCGGGACGGTCGAAGACGAAATTGCTCCCCGCTCGCGGACCCTGAAGCACGTTCAGTATGACTCGCATCGCATCCCATTTTCTCGTCAGATTCGGTCGATCCGACCCGCCACCTTCCGCGAGTCGACGTATGGCCTCATCCTTGGGCGAATTCGCGTCGCGGTCAGGGGTCGGGGCGCGCGTCGGCCGGCCAGGGCCTCCCTCTATTTTATACGAACAGGGCGGCCGGTTGGTGCCAATTCGTCATGAGAATATGCGCCAATCGGCCGGCGGATCAATGGGACGGGGCGTCACTGGGGGAACGGGGAGGGCTCGGAATCGTCCGGCCGCGGCCTCGGGGCGGTGCGATTGGGAGTCGCGGAGGGGCTTGCCGGGCGAGCGGTCCCGGCCGATCCCGGGGTAGTCCCCCGCGGCCTGGCGACGGCGGGGGCTCCGGCACCCGCCCCGGCCCCTGCGCCGGCCCCGGTCGAGACCCCGCCGCC
>CALKTZ010000759.1 GCA_937997355.1 uncultured Planctomycetales bacterium
CTCGGTCGAGGACAAGGTCCACGTCCACGACCTCCACGCCACCATCCTGCACCTGATGGGGATCGACCACGAGAAGCTGACCTATCGCTACAGCGGGCGGGATTTCCGCCTGACGGACGTCTCCGGGACCGTCGTCAAGTCGATCATCGCGTAAAATATCATAATTGCATTTGATGATTTGAATGGGCGGGGCCGTCTGGGCCGGGCGGGACGCGTTGATTCCCCCGGCGCGGATCTCTAAGATGATGAGTCGGTGGCGAGGCCCTCGCCACCGGGCTTCTCCAATCTCGTCGGGACCTGTGCGCGTCGAAAAAGGACCAGAGTTGTGGCGACCGATCTCCGGCTCAAGAAGACGATCCCGGCACTCACGGAAAAGATCGTCGCGACCTACGAGGAATGCGGGGCGATCCATCACCTGGGCCATTCCCCGCTCCCGAGCTATCAGGAGATCGTGGAGATCCTCAAGGATCTGCGCGAGATCTTCTATCCCGGCTTCGGGCGCCGCCAGAACCTGCACATGGAGAACGTCTCCTACCACGTCGGGGACCTGATGGACAGCCTGCACGATCGCCTGACGCAGCAGATCGCGCGGGCGCTCCGCCACGATTGCCGGTCGCGCGACCTGGAGGCCGACTTCGAGGCCCAGGCGCAGTCGATCACGATCGGCTTCCTCGAACGCCTCCCCGGCATGCGGCAGCTGCTGGCCGACGACGTCCGCGCGGCCCTGGAAGGGGACCCCGCCGCCAAGACCTACGACGAGATCGTCTTCTGCTACCCGGGGGTTTCGGCCATCACCGTGTATCGGATCGCCCACGAGCTCCTGAAGCTGGGGGTCCCCCTCATCCCCCGGATGATGACCGAATACGCCCACGGCAAGACCGGGATCGACATCCACCCGGGCGCGACGATCGGCCGCCGCTTCTTCATCGACCATGGCACGGGGGTTGTCATCGGCGAGACCACCCGGATCGGCGAGGGGGTCAAGGTCTACCAGGGGGTGACCCTGGGGGCGCTCAGCTTCCCCCGCGACGAGAAGACCGGCGAGCTGGTGCGCGATCGCAAGCGGCACCCGACCATCGAGGACGAGGTTGTCATCTACGCCAACGCCACCATCCTCGGAGGCAAGACGGTCATCGGCCACCACGCGGTGATCGGGTCGTCGGCGACCGTCACCCGGAGCGTGGCACCCTACACGGTCGTCACGATCGAGGCCCCGCAGCTCCGCTACCGAGACGGCAGCAACGGCAACGGGGCCGGGCCGCTCCCGGATGTTTTGAACTATCAAATATAAAATACGTTGATGTGAAAATCGGTCAGGTCCGCGTCGCGAACACGATCCAGCCCCCCGCGCGGAGGCTGGGGAAGAGCCTCGGGTTGGGGATCGGCCGGGCGGTGACCTCGTCGAGCGGGATCACCTCGTCGATGCGGAATCCCCCCCCGCGCAGCTCCCGCCTGAGTTCGCCCCAGCGGTAGAGGTGGACCTCCATGCCGTGGATGCCCCGGTAGGTCATCCGGCGGTCTCCGGCGTTCTCCTTGCGGGCGAGGATGCGGCCGATCTGACCGATCAGCCAGCGCCTCCCCTGGGGATTCCGGACGTTGAGCCAGAGGTTGTGCGCGTGCAGGGCGAGCCGCCCCCCGGGGCGGAGGATGCGGCCGGCTTCCCGGACCGCGCGGCGGCGGGAATCCCGGCCCCGGATCATCCCGAGGGTGCTGAACATCGAGAGGGCGTAGTCGAAGCAGCCGTCGGGGAAGCAGCCGAGCCGGCAGAGGTTGGCCTCGACCGTGAGGAGCGACGTGCCTTCGTGCTCGGCCTTGCGGTTGACCAGCTCCAGCATCGGCCGGGAGAGGTCGACCGAGGCGACCGAGAACCCCCGGCGGGCGAAGTGGATCGAGTGACGCCCCACGCCGCAGCCGAGATCGACCAGCCGGCCCGGCGCGACGAACCGCTCGTCGAGGGCGAGGGCGTCGGCCTCGAAGAGGGGATGGCCGGCGAAATAGGCGTCCTCCTCGGCGGCCAGGCGGGGGGTGTGGGTGTATTCCCAGAGGGAAGGGTTGACCCCCTCGGGGAGTCGCCAGCTCGGAGGGATGCGGCGGGAACTCATCGTCATGGGCGATCGGATTCGGTGGGGAGGGAGGAAAAGGCCGACGGCGTGGCGGGCTCGACCTTGAGGGTGTGGATCTTGCTCCGCTCGTTGAGCGCCCGGAGCTTGCCGTCGACGACGGTCACCTTGCCGTTGTGCTTGATGCGGACCTTCCAGTGCGTGGGCTTGGGGATGCCGCCGAAGCCTCCCCAGTAGACCACGAACCACTTGTAGGTCCCGTTCGGGCCGGGGCCTTTCACCTTCTCCGAGCCGGGGCCATCGGAATCCACGAGCCAGTAGATGTTCTCGGGGCCGTATCCCTTGGTGTTGTCGACATCCAGCTCGCCCCCCTTGGCTCCCTTCGGCTCCTCCCAGTAGATCTCCTTGCCGCCGGGCTCGATGACGTGGAGGTCCAGGTCGGCGTCGTTGTTCCAGAGGAGGGTGAACTGAGGGTCTCCGACCTTCACCTTCACGCCTCGGATCATCTCCCCCCCCTCCCCGAACCGGGCGAGACCGAAGCCGTCGCCGTTGCCGGCGCCCGGGTTGTCGTTGGCGAATCCGCCGCCGGCGCTCGCCTTCCTGGCCCCCTTGAAGGCGACCTGCGGCTCCGGCGATTGAAGCTCCGGCATCCGGAGGATTTCGGGGATCGGGTCGGCCACCTCGATCGGGGCCTCCGGCATGGCCAGCGGGGTGTTGAGCCCTCCTGTCAGGGTGAACCCTTCTTCCACCCCGTCGGGCGATCCGGCGAGCCGGCTGTCGAACCGGATCGGATGACGATCCGGGATGGCGAAGTACCACAATCCCATGACGAGCAGGACCGCGGCATGGAGCGAGACCGAGATCGCCCACCCCTTCGGCGAGGGGGCCGGGATGATCTGGTTGGGGACGTCGTCCCACTCAAGGGGGCGGAACCTGAGCCCCGGGAAGGGGATTCGCGACGCCGCGCGGACCGCATTGGCCGCGACAGGTGCGTTCGCCGAGGCGTGAGCCGGCGAGGGGGAGCCCGGGGGGATCTGCGAGGGTTTGGACCCAGCGGACGACATGGTCTCCCGGCTCCGGACCAGGGGGATGGCACTCAACCCGTCTCTTCTCTCTCTCAATCCGTGGAAATCATTATGGCATGCACGCCAGGCGAAAGTCCAAGCCGGTCTTGGATTGCGGTTCCGGAGCGACCCGGTTACAAGGGAACGGAAGAACATCGTCTAAATCTATTGGTAACGGGCAAGCTCCCCGGACCGAGCCGGGCCGATTCGAGCGGGATGATTCATCGACAATGGATTCGCAACAACTGAAACAACTGCTGGATGGGGTCCAGGACGGATCGGTCACCCCGGAGGCCGCCCTCGGCAAGATCAAGACGCATCCGTACGTGGACACCGGGGGATTCGCGAAGGTCGACCTGCACCGGCGGGTTCGCTGCGGGTTCCCCGAGGTGGTCTTCGGCCAGGGGAAGACCGCCGAGCAGATCGAGGCCATCCTCCGCGCCCTGATCACGCACGGCCAGGGTGGGCTGGTCACCCGGGTGGACGTGGCCGCGGCCGAGCATCTGAAGGCCGCCTTCCCGCAAGGGGAGCACAACCCGGTCGGCCGGACCTTCCGGATCAAGGGACCCGAGAGCGAGGAGCGGCACCTCGGCCGGGTGGTGATCGTCACGGCGGGGACCAGCGACCTCCCGGTCGCCGTGGAAGCCCGGGTGACGGCCGAGGCCTGGAATTGCGACGTCGCCCTGGTGGCCGATGTCGGCGTGGCCGGGCTCCATCGGCTGCTCGACCAGCTCCACAATCTCGGCGGCGCCGACGCCGTCGTGGTGGTCGCCGGGATGGAGGGGGCGCTGCCGAGCGTGGTCGGCGGGCTCGTCGATTGCCCGGTGATCGCCGTCCCCACCAGCATCGGCTACGGGGCCAGTTTCCACGGCCTGGCGGCCTTGCTGGGGATGCTCAATAGCTGCGCGTCCAACGTCGTGGTGGTGAACATCGACGCCGGCTTCAATGGCGGACACGTCGCCGGGCTCATCGCCCGCCGGGCCGGCCAGGCGAGGCTCTCCGCAGCATCGCCAACTGCCGAGAAGTGATCGAATATCCCGCCCGTCCAGGTTTTCCTCCGAGGCCATTGCGAGTTCCCCTCACGCCGGGTGGGGGGAAACGTTATCGTATTGCCCTGGAATTCACCAAATTTTGGTCCGATTTGGAGCAAGCATCCTCATGGAATTGGAACGAATCGAGTCGATCCCGACCCTCCCCCCGCGCCCCAGGGATAGCCACAAGGGACTCTTCGGCTCGGTCCTCTTGATCGCGGGGAGCCGGGGGATGGCCGGGGCGGCCGCCCTCGGCGGGATTTCCGCCCTCCGATCGGGGGCGGGATTGGTCCGGGTCGCCACGGCAACGGAGGTTCAGCCGACCGTCGCCGGATTCGATCCGTCCTACATGACCTACCCCCTCCCCTCGGATGGCGACGGCCAGATCGACTTCAGCCAGGCCCGGCCGATTATTGAGAAGTTGCTCGAATCCGCCACGGTGGTGGCGG
>CALKTZ010000760.1 GCA_937997355.1 uncultured Planctomycetales bacterium
GATGTTCTTCATCGCGCGTGGGCAGTGGGTCTTCGCCTCATTCCTGTTCATCCTGGCCAATATCGGGGCCAACGGCAGCTTCGTCTTCTACGATGCGCTCCTCCCTCACATCGCCAACGACGATGAGGTGGACCGGGTCTCCACCGCAGGGTACGCCCTGGGGTATCTCGGCGGCGGGATCTTGCTGGCGATCAACCTGGCCTGGATCCAGAATCCGGATTGGTTCGGGCTCCCCTCGGGCGAGAACCTCACCCCATCGCAGCAAACCTTGCCGGCCCGGCTGAGTTTCCTGTCGGTGGCGATCTGGTGGTTCGTCTTCTCGATTCCCCTGTTTCGACGCGTCCCCGAGCCCAAACCGGATCGCCCCCCCTCGGAGTTCCGCGAGGGCCTGGCGGGCACCTTCAAGGTTGCGGCGGGCCGGCTGAAGGAGACCGGCCGCGAACTGGGCCGCTACCGCCAGGCGGTCATCATGCTCTTCGCCTTCCTGATCTACAACGACGGCATCGGCACCATCATGCGCATGGCCGGGATCTACGCCACCGAGCTGAAAATCGACTCGGGGACGATCATCGGCTCGATCCTGCTGGTGCAATTCGTGGGGATTCCGTGCTCCTTCGCCTTCGGGGCCATCGCGGGACGGATCGGGGCCAAGCTCTCGATCTTCCTCGGGCTGTTGGTCTACGTGGCGATCTGCATCGTCGGCTATTTCATGACCACAGGGACCCATTTCCTGATCCTGGCGCTCCTGGTCGGGCTGGTGCAGGGGGGGACTCAGGCCCTCAGCCGCTCGCTGTTCGCCAGCATGATCCCGCGCGACAAATCGGGGGAATTCTTCGGCTTCTTCGCGGTCGTCGAGAAGTTCGCCGGGATCATCGGCCCGGCATTGTTCGCGTTGATCAACCTAATCACCGGATCCAGCCGGGGGGCCATCCTCGCGATCATCCTCTTCTTCGTGATCGGCGGCGCCTTGCTGGCCATGGTCGACGTCGACGAAGGGCAGGCCCTGGTCCGAAGCCGCACGCCTTCGAGGCCGGCCGAAGTGTGAGGCGGTTCCAGGGAATGAACCGGTCGTACAGCCTTCTGGCTCGGAGCTTCGCGGCCCCCGGCAGAGGACTGCGGGGGTTTCCCACGCGCAGTATCATTCAGTCTTTATTCAAAACGAATATATCGCGAAAATATTTAAAATATACTTGACACTGATCGATTTCAGCTTGGATACTCTCTTGCGAAAATGAATTCCCCGGCCCGATGACGGGCCATCTCAATCTCAAGGCATGAGAGGACAACATGATGAAAGTGCGAATTTCGGCGCTCTGCGCGGCCGTCGCATTCTTGATTCAATCGGCATCGTATGGCGGGACGGTCTCAATCTCCGGGTCGGGAACCTGGGATGCCAACATTGACTCCAATGGCATCTATAGCGCCCCGAACGCGCCCTGGTCGTTCTCCTTCGAAGTTGAATCTCCGATTGACCCTGCCACCCGTACAGGAGCGGTCACCAATGGCCAATACTTCCTCAATGGCTTGCTCGTCGCCGACCCCATCGCCACGGTGACATTCTTCCCGTCGAACCAACTGGGGCTTTTCGACCTTAATTTCGCCAGCGGGGTCATCGTCTCGCTGTACGGCGCGCAGGCCTTCGACGAGGGCTTCAATCTCATCGCCGGATACTATCCGGCTCAATCGCAGGATATCTCAACAGCGACTGGAAATCCGAACCTCGGCACCGGCTTCGTCCTCGTCACTGTCCCCGAGCCCTCTTCGTTCCTCCTGAGCGTGATCGCCATTGCCGCTGGAACCGGAATCGCCCGGCATCGTCGACGGAATCTCGCCGCCTGATCCGCTCTCTCCTCGCCACCTCTCCCATCGAGCCGCGGATTCGATTCCCCGGTTCTCTCCAACCCCGCCACGACCGCCTCGACAGATCATCCCCGAGCTCGGCCCTCTCCCGGGCCCGGATCAACCCGCGCCTCCCGGTCTTTTCAGACCGATCGCGTTCGGCGACTCGTTCAATCCGGGCTGCAAAGACATTCAAATTCGTTTCTTTTTCGAAAGACTTTCCCCCTCGATCCTGCCGATAAGATCTGCAATCGGCGCAATATAGGCCGTTGCAGGACGGTTCGGTCATCCCCAGGACGAGGGACCCATGCGTTTCCGCCGCATGCACAAACTCTACGCAAGTTTGGTATTCGTTCTCACTTGCACTTCCCACGCTCGGGCTCAGGATGCCTTGATCCCGGACGTCAGTCCGATTCCGGCTCCGAGACCGATCCGGGGCACGACTTCGAGTCTCGACGTCCCACTCCAAGGTCGCTATCGGCTCACGCTCGAAGACGCGAAACAGCGCGCCCTCGCCACGAGCAAGGGGCTCGGCCTGGCGAACCTGGGGATCAAGGAGAAGCGCGAGGCCACGGCGGCGGCGAAAACCGACTATCTGCCCAAGCTGCTGGGGAATGTCACCTACCTGCATTTCAATACCGACCTCGGCGTCGTGAACACGATCCGGACCGGCCAGCGCGGAATTCTGCCGCCGACCACGCAGACGATCGCCGTCACGGCCATCAACCAGGATAGCAGCTTTGCCGCGATCACCCTGGCGCAGCCGATCACGAAGCTGATCGCCGTCAACGCCGCCGTGAAGATCGCGCGGGCCGACGAGCAGATCGCCGCGGCGCAGCTCGCTAAGGGGACTCAGGATCTCCTCTCGGGGGTCTCTCAGGCGTTCTACGGCCTGTATGGGGCCCAGCGCATCCAGTCCGCGTTGCAACTGCAAACCGCCTATCTGGATCAGGCGTACAAGGCCACATCCAAACCCGAGCTGCGCGTGGCCTCGATCGAGGCGAAGCAGGCGTTGAACCAGGTGACCACGCAGTCGCTCGACATCGTCGAGCAACTCAACAACCTGGTCGGCCTGCCCGCAGGGACCTTGCTGGAGCTTGATGAGCCGATGCCCACGGAGCCCCCGGTTCATTCGGCCGACGAAGCGGCCCAACGCGCTCTCTACTGCAATCCGCAGCTTGTGGAAGCCAGGGCCAACGCTCAAAAGGCCGATGCCGCGATGCAGGTGGCGCGTTCGGAATTCCTGCCCGACATCAACATCTTCGGCTCCTACTTCAATCAGACCGCCGCACCCATCATCCAGGACAATTTCGGCGCCCTGGGTGTCTCCGCGTCATATACGTTCGTCGATTGGGGCAAGCGCAGGCACATCAAGCACCAGCGGGCCTTCACGATGGCCCAGGCGCAGCAGAACATTCAGGCGATCGTCGACAAGGTCGTGTTGGAGGCCCGGCAAGCCTATGTCGCCTATGAACAGGCCCATGAGGCCCTGGACCTCGCCAACGAGATGATCGACGCCCGAGTCGCACTCGAGAAATCCACCAAGGAACCCGCCGAAGTCCTGAACGCCAAGGCCGCGACCGCCAAGGCCGAGCTGGAACAACTCCACGCCGACGCCAACTACCGCGTGAACCACGCCAAATTGCTCCAGGTAATTGGCGCCAACTGAGCCGATGTCCGATCAACTTCGACCGAGCATCCGCCGCCGAGACCGTGGAATCGGGTAGGAGGGAGCCTCGCGGCTCCCGTCCTCCCACACCACCGGACGTACTCACCGTATCCGGCGGTTCCCCTCAACGCTTGAACGTCACGTACTTTTGAACGAGATTCACCAGGCCCAGAGACTCGAACCAGTTCTGGTTCATCGCGTGTTGGGCATTCGGACTGCCCGACAAACGCCACCAGCCTTTACCCGACGCCGCCGTCGCCCAGGAGTTCCACGCGGGAACTCCCAGGCTCTGGAAGAAGTGGGCCAGAGTTTTCGCTCGCTTGCAGTATTTCAACCGCACACAACGCAGCTTACGGCGGATCCACTGATCCAAGCCCCGCAGGTGATTCTTACATTCCGCGAGGCGGAAGTAGGTCACCCAGCCGGTCAAGAATGAGTTCAGTTCCGTCGTCATCTGCTTGAGGCCCACCCCGCGGTTCCGCCGGGTGATCTCACGAACTCGATCCTTGGCTCGATCCAGACTCTTCGGGGCGATCCCCAGGCGTCCGCCGGAGAGAAGACGGTAGCCCAGGAACTTGCGTTCCTCGATATAGGCCACCGCGCTCTTCTCGCGATTGACGCGGAGACGGAGCGTCCCTTCGAGGAATTCGGTCAGCGACGCCAGAACTCGTTCTCCCGCCACCCTCGTCCGCACATAGATGTTGCAGTCGTCGGCATAGCGGCAGAATTTATGGCCCCGCCGTTCCAACTCCTTGTCCAGATCGTCCAGAAGCAAGTTCGCCAACAGCGGTGAGAGCGGCCCGCCTTGCGGCGTCCCTTCGTGTCGCGCGACGCACACGCCGTCTTGCATCAGCCCCGCTTCCAGGAAGCGGCGGATGATTCGTAGCAGCCGTCTGTCGGCGATTCGATGAGACAACCGCGACATCAAGATGTCGTGATTGACCCGGTCAAAGAACTGTTCCAGGTCCACATCCACCACGATGAGTCGCCCGTCCGCCACGTGTCTCTTCGCCTGTCTCAGGGCGTCGTGCGCCCCGCGACCGGGTCGGAAACCGAAGCTCGATGGCGAGAAGGTCGGGTCGAGAAGCGGCTCGAGCACTTGAAGGATCGCTTGCTGCACGAGGCGGTCGATCACCGTCGGGATGCCCAATTGTCGCACCCCGCCGCCAGGCTTGGGGATTTGCACCCCGCGCACGGGCTGCGGCCGATATGAACCGTCGAGAAGTGCCGCGATCAGTTCCTCTTTATGCTCGGCGATCCGGGGACGCAGTTGAGCGATGGTCATCCCATCGACGCCTGGGGCTCCCTTGTTCGCCTTGACTCTGCGGTAAGCTCGGTTCAGATTCTCGGCTCGGCACACCTCCTCCATCAGGCGGTCGGTCAAGGCTCGTGCTGGGGCCGACGCCGTGGACGTTTGCGACTCCTCGATCCGGGCAGGTCGGATGCCGTCCTCACCACCCTGGTCGTGGCGCAGAGACTCCGCGCGACCCTCGAAATCGAAGGTCATCTGGTAGCCTTTGCCTTGCTGCCGCTCCGCGTCCATCGAGTTGTTCCCGACTGGCTCCTTGGGTTGAAAGGTTCGGCCCTTCGTCGAGATCGCTCCCGACTACTACGGCCTCGGCTGACTCCTCCCGCCGTGTCTCGTCTCGTTGCCAAGGCGATAGTCCGGTTCGCCCGGACGGGGTTGGAGGCCTCCCAGGGTAAGTCGTGTGGATTTCGCTCGGCCCTCGCCGGATCTACCCGCGTGCGTGTCCGGATGACGATCGGGCGTCCCCGTCCATTGCCGGGTTACCCCACCACGCCGGCCTCATATCCGGTTTCTGTTCGTCGAGTCCGAGTTCAGGGGCATCGGCTTCCTTCAGATCCCATCTCGCGATGGGCACCCTTGCCTAGCCTTGCGGTTCCGGTCATCACGGCCCG
>CALKTZ010000761.1 GCA_937997355.1 uncultured Planctomycetales bacterium
GCTTGATCGATTCCAACGGTTCGAGTCGCATTTTATAGATCGTGAAGCGGTCGAGGTGATCGGACATCGCCGGGACCGACTCGTCCGCGATTCGCTCCTCGTCGTGGATCGGAGTCAACTCTTCGGGACTCGCGGACGAGGAACGGATCAGGGTGAGCACACAATCCCGAACCTCATCGTCCGTCGGCAGATCTCCCTGACGAATCCGATGCCCGAGCACGGCCGCCGACTTGCGCTTACTCACATAGAGTTCGGAAGTTGTCAGGCGATCGAGCCAGGCCGGGATTTCCTCGGGGGCATTTTCCGGTTCATCGTTCGTCGACGCATGGTCATGGATCAATCGCCGGGCGGCTTCCAGCGCGATCTGCCGGCGCAACCGCGACGAGGCCGTCGGCCCCCGATATTTCTTCCGATATTTATCGTGGATCATGATTGAGCATCCCTCGAAGGGATGAACGGCGATCTGGCTTCCGCCAATGGCGTCGGCATTGAGGACCAAACCATGGTTCGCCCTCGAACGATCGCGATCAATCGAGAAGGAGGTTCGCCATCCGTCTCGAACCTCAGCGTGCGACCGATTTCTCACAAACGATCTCGGTCAATGTAAGAAGCGTACCGCGACTGGCGAAATCGGTCAAAAGCTCGGTCTCGGCGGATTGATCGATTGCCCGGATCGCATCCACCACAAGGGCCGTCCGACATCCTCGATCGAGCAATCCGAGGACAGCCGCTTTCACGCAGAAGTCGGTAGCGACTCCATAGATCACGAAAGTCGGACGTTTCCGATTATACCAATCAATCACGCTTGAAGCTTGCGGATTCGTGAAGACATCAATCTCTTGCTTTTCAAGAGTGAGATGCGGCGGGATATCGCCTTCCATGACAATGTAGCCGTCAACGATTTGATCATTGCGGACACTGGTTTCAAGGATTCGTTGCTGGCCGATGGTGCCCACAATGCAGTGCGGTGGAAATCTTTGAAATTCCGGGTCGTCCTCGTGATGGGCGCAACTGGTCGCGAGGATCGGGATTTTCTCATCTTGAGCGAAATTCGTCAGCCTGGCCAACTTCGGTAAAATGGATTGCGAACCTTGGATATAAAGCGAACCGGATGGATCGAGAAAGTCGCGCTGAGTGTCGATGTCGACAAAAACGAGCGGACCACGAAGCATGATCGCTTCACCTTCGGAGTAAGAACAAGAAGATCGTGGCAGTCCGGAAGGTCAGACAAAGGCGACCTAGCACGTTATTTTAAGAGTTATGCGCCAATCTCGAAAGAGGAGCAAGGGGGCAAATCTGGCTAATTGGGTGCCTTGTGATGTTAGGATAATATAGGCACGTGAATCCGCGGACGAGTGTTACAACAAATGCCTCGGCCGCGCCGGTCGGGCAGATAAAAGGAATTTGAATGGTTGAAATTGGAGGATGTGCGACGATCAAAGTGAGAATCGATCGTGCAAATGGCCCACTTTCGATTACCCTTATTGGGAGAAACGCTGTCGCACGGCCCCGCTTACCAGCGATCGGCACCGAGCTTTGGAAAGGTCGAGGTCGGACCGATTTATGATCGGGTTGCGACCGGCGAGAGGAAAACGTCCATGCGAGTGCTCATCACGGGTGGTGCGGGGTTCATCGGGTCGCATCTCTCCGATGCGTGCCTGGCGAGGGGAGACGAGGTCTTCGTGCTGGATGATTTGTCGACGGGAAGTATCGACAACATCCAGCACTTGCGCTCGCATCCGAAATTCCATTACACGATCGACAGCGTCCATCAGACCGCGACGGTCGCCGAGCTGGTCGACCAGTGTGATGTCGTCTATCATCTGGCCGCGGCGGTCGGGGTGAAGCTGATCGTCGAGAGCCCGGTACGGACGATCGAGACCAACGTTCACGGGACCGAGGTGGTGCTCGCCCAGGCGAACAAGAAGAAAAAGAAGGTTCTGATCGCCTCGACCTCCGAGGTTTACGGACTCAGCACGCAAGTGCCGTTTCGCGAGGACGGCAACCTGGTCCTTGGTCCAACCAGCAAAGGGCGATGGAGTTACGCCTGCTCCAAGGCGATCGACGAGTTCCTGGCGCTGGCCTATTGGCGAGAGCGACGGCTGCCGACGATTCTCGTACGCTTATTCAATACCGTAGGACCTCGGCAGACTGGCCAGTATGGCATGGTGGTCCCATCCTTCATCAAACAGGCACTTACGGGACGACCGATCACTGTCTATGGAGACGGTTTGCAATCTCGATGCTTCACCGACGTCGGCGATGTGGTCCGGGCGCTCATCGGCCTGATGGACCATCCGGAAGCGATCGGCGAAGTTTTCAACATCGGTTCGGTCGAGGAAATCACCATCCGAGGACTTGCCGAGCGGGTCAAAACGCTCACCGGGTCGGAGTCGGAGATCGTTCATATCCCTTATGAAGCGGCGTATGGAGAGGGCTTTGAAGACATGCCGCGCCGAATTCCGGATATCGGCAAGATTCACGCCCTGATCGGCTATCGACCATCCCGCTCGCTCGATGAGATCCTCACCCGCGTCATCGAATACATTCGAGACCCGACGGCGGGGGATGAACGGGAGGCCCTGGCCCCTTGAGGATTTGAGCCGGGCCGCCGAACAAGTTCGCGGATCGGGCTCAAGGGGGTTTCGCGGGGGCGAATTCGCCGTCAAAATGATACCAAGTCGCGGCAGGCGAGCCGCCAAGGGTCGATGTTGAATCTACCTCCCGGGAGTTTGGCAACGGACCGGGGCTCGCGATGGTCTTGTCCCGGGTGCAATGTTCCGAAGTTGTTGGCCAGTACTTTGAACGATCGATCGCGGTTCAACGAGTTCCAGAGGTCGAATAGAGAGAAGGACGCATGAGTGACCAGAAGCTCGCCTCGCGGGTGCGCGCGGCGTTCGAAAGCGGAGAGGGGATCTTACGATTGGCGCCCACCTGGGTGCCTCGCTCATTTCTGATGCCGGGGGGCCGGCTCAAACTGGCAAGGCAAGACCTCTATGCCTTGGGCACGCACCGGGGCGGGATCGATGAGCGATGGTTCTCCTCGACGACTCCGGCGGCCAACGAAGGGGCTCCCCCCGACGAGGGGCTGAGCTACGTCGTTCACGAAGGAGACAAATTCACGCTCCGCGAGGCCATCGAGTTGAATGGCGCCGAATCCATCGGCGCCAAGATGTGGGATACCTACAAGAAGTGGCCGGTCTACAGTAAGTTCTTCGACAATCTCGGCCCGATCCCGCATCACATGCATCAGAGCCAGGAACAGGCCGCCAAGCTGGGCCGTGAAGGAAAGCCGGAAAGCTACTACTTCCCGCCGCAACTGAACTGGACCGGGAACAATTTCCCTTACACCTTCTTCGGCCTCGAACCGGGGACGACCAAGGAAGACCTCCGACGTTGCCTGGAACGCTGGAACGAGGGGGACAACGGGATTCTCGATCTTTCCAAGGCATCGCGGCTCAAGCCGGGGACCGGCTGGCTGGTTCCTCCCGACGTCCTCCACGCCCCCGGCTCGCTCGTCACCTACGAGCCGCAGTGGGGTTCCGACGTCTTCGGCATGTATCAATCGCTCGTCGAAGGCCGGCGCGTCCCCTGGGAACTCCTGGTCAAGGACGTTCCCGAGGAGTATCACCACGACCTCGATTACCTCGTCGAGCAGCTCGACTGGGAGAAGAACGTCGATCCGAATTTCAAGGAAAACAACTACCTGGAGCCGATCATCCGTTCCGGAAGCGAGTCGGGCGACTATGCCGACAAGTGGATCGTGTACGGAACGGTCGACGGCAAGCAGCTCTTCAGCGCCTGCGAATTGACGGTCCTCCCCGGCCGCTCCGCGACCATCAAGGATCCCGGCGCCTACGGCCTGATCGTGGTGCAGGGGAGTGGCACGATCGGCAAGCTCGACGTCGACAGCCCGAACTTCATCCGGTTCGGCGAGATCACGAAGGACGAAGTCTTCGTCACCGCCAAGCGGGCCGCCGAAGGCGTGACCTTCAAGAACACCGGGAGCGAGCCGTTCGTGAGCCTCCGTTACTTCGGGCCGGACACCCACCCGGATCTGCCGAAGGTGGGAGACCATCGCAAGGGAAAGAAGTAATCGAAATCGACGCTTCGAGGTATTTGGGGACGGGCTCTTCTTCATGAAGTCGGGCCCGTCCCCTGACTTGTCATCTGCAAACGGATAGGCAACTTGTCGATCATCAATCGATTCGCTTGAACGATTCGGCGGCTGGAATTCGCTGCATTTTCTCTAGGAATTCTCAATGAGCACTAGCATGTCCAACAATTTCCCCAAGCTCCACAACGCGATGTGGCCGGGTTTGGTCGGCAAGGGGAGTCCTGGGGCCGAGCCGTTCATCGACCTCGACACCATGCTCGATCTCTCCGCCGCGGCGGAGGTCGACGGAGTCAAATTCGATGGAGTCGATCTCTTCCTCTATGATCCGCACGTCGACATCAATATCGACGACGCGGGGATCAAGGCGCTCGCGGAAAAGATCGCCAAGAAGGGTTTCGTGGTGGGGTCGGTCGTGGCGCCGGTCTGGTTCGACGGTTCCGCCATGGGTGATGAAACGGCGCGGGCCAATTACCTCAACTCGATTGAAAAGGCGTGCAAAATCGCCCGCAAGCTCCGAGAGCTCGGGATTCGTCCCTACGGAGTCGTCCGGATCGACTCGGCCTCCTCTCCGGCAGACTGGGCGAAAGATGCGGAAGGGAACCAGAAAAGAATCGCCGCGACCTTCAAGGAAGCCGCAAAGATCGCCAAGGACAACGGCGAGCGACTGGCCGCCGAGGGGGAAATTTGCTGGGCGGGCATGCATTCCTGGAAGAAGATGGTCGACCTGCTAGAACGAGTCGGCGAGCCGGAGACGGTCGGCTTTCAGGCCGACATGGCCCATACCTTGCTCTACACGCTCGGCGAAAATGCGCCTGAAGATCGGATCTTGCCGGTCGACTTCAATTGGAGCGACAAGATCGTGCTCGACTCGGCGCTTCGAACCTTGACCGACGCACTCCGTCCCTGGACGATCGACTTCCACGTCGCGCAAAACGATGCCACGGTCTTCGGCTCCGGTAGCCACGACCACACCGGACGTCACTGCCAGGCGAAAGACCCCAACGGCAAACTCGACATCCCGCATCATGCCGGCTTCTGGCTCCGAGATTCCTCGGGACAGCTCACGAAGAAGATCCGTCACATTTGCTGGGACGGCTGCATGTTCCCGAACGCGGTCATGTCGGATCCCAAGACCTGGAACGACATCCTCGAAGCCATGGTCTCGGTTCGGAATGCGCACGGTTGGACCGAGTAATTCAAGCCTCTCGCAAACAGCTTACCCCCTTCAATTTTTGATTCAGGTGGACAGATGGCCGCGAAAAAGCCGCTCAACATTGGGCTCGTCGGATATGGTTTCATGGGTCGTACTCACTCGAACGCCTACAAGCGGGTGAACGACTTCTTCGACGTCCCCTACCGGCCCGTGCTCAAGGCGGTTTGCGGTCGAACTCAGGAAGGAACGCAGGCATTCGCCGATAACTGGGGTTACGAGTCGGTCGAGACCGATTGGCGCAAGCTTGTCGAGCGGAAAGATATCGACGCGATCGACATCTGCACCCCCAACGACACCCATGCCGAGATCGCCATCGCGGCGGCCAAGGCCGGCAAGATGATCCTTTGCGAGAAGCCCCTCTCGATGAACCTGGTCGAAGGGCAGTCGATGGTCGACGCGGTCGAGAAGGCCGGCGTGGTCAACACCGTCTGGTACAACTACCGACGAGTCCCGGCCGTGACCCTCGCCAAGAAGCTGATCGACGAAGGCAGGCTCGGCAAGATTTTCCACTACCGGGCCAACTTCCTCCAGGACTGGACCATCTCCAGCGATCTCCCCCAGGGAGGGGCGGGGCTCTGGCGGCTCGATTCCAAGGTGGCCGGCTCCGGCGTGACCGGCGACCTCCTCGCCCACTGCATCGACACGGCCCTCTGGCTCAACGGCGCCATCACCGACGTGAGCGCGATGACCGAAACCTTCATCAAGCAGCGCAAGCATACGGCGACCGGCAAGGTCGAGCCGGTGGGCATCGACGACGCCTGCGCATTCCTCTGCCACTTCGAAAACGGCTCGCTCGGACTCTTCGAATCGACCCGCTACGCCCGCGGTCACAAGGCCCTCTACACCTTCGAGATCAATGGTGAGAAGGCGTCGATCAAGTGGGATCTCCACGACCTCCATCGGCTCGACTATTTCGACCACGGCGACAATTCGCTGGTGCGCGGCTGGCACTCGGTTCATGTCACCGATGGCGACATGCCCTACATGAAGAACTGGTGGGTTCCCGGCCTCCAGATCGGCTATGAGCACACCTTCGTCCACCAGGTGGCCGACTTCCTGGAGAATCTCGCGGCGGGCAAGTCGACCGCGCCAACCTTCCGAGACGCCCTCGCCACCCAGGCGGTTTGCGATGCGGTCCTCGACTCGGCCGAGCATCGCAAGTGGGAGACCGTCGTGCCGGTGTGATACGTGATTCAATCCAAAGGCAGGTCCGGGATACCAATCATGGCGAAACTCCTGTTCTATCGGCAGAAACGGGTTGATGAAGGCGTCCGGACCGGCCTTGAGGTTGGAGAGTATGAACTCGCCTGGAGGTTCGATCCAGGGCCGGGTGAGAGCAATCCAATCCTGCTCTGGTTCGTCGATATCAAGTGTGAAGGCCCAGGCATCCCCGACGGCCCGGAACAGGCTCAGGAATGGTTCGAGAACCATGGCCAAATGCTTCGTCGTGGTTTGAGGAGCTATGCCCAGGAAATCAAAACGGGGACTGATATAGGCTTCCATTCCACCACATGGAATGCAGAGCCCCAAACCTCAGAAGATGTTCAGGTCACCATTTCTTGCTCAGCGTCGAATCGTGTCTCGGCACGGCAAATGGCTTCGATCCTGGAAGATATGGCGGATCAATGGGATGAAATCCTGGATGCCCTCGAATGGGAGGAACAGGCTGAAAGATGAGCGACTTTCATGAGAAGGCGGCAAGAAAAGCGGTGCCTCGATACGAATATTTTGATCCAGCATTTCAAGTCCTGGAAGCCGCCGGAGGCCAAGCGTGAAAAAGACGCGGGAGCCTGGGCCGAAACGCTGATTGAAGCCTACAGCACAAGGATTATTCTCTCGCCCACGGTTGTGGAATTCCTATGCAACGTCCACAACAAGGATGAGCTGCGACTTCGAGAGGCATACCTGGATGCTTTCGTCGTAAAAGACGAAGAAAAGACGATCCCCGAGGATTGGCGGGAAGCCCGGCGGATTGCAAAGCACCCGGGTTTTCAGTCGAAAGAGCGAGATTTAGGCGATTGTTTGATCATGGCGATTGCCAAGCGCCTTGGACTGGATGTTCAGACCGAGGACAAAGGCTTGATACGACAGCATGGGCGTACACGCCAGCAACGGCCATAGCGTCATCGGATCTAATGTTTTGATGAAACTACGTAAACGAGTCTGTGAGGAATGACGATGAAAATCGGCATGAACTTGCTCCTGTGGGCGGACCACGTCACCGAGGCACTCGATGGTGTGCTCGACGAATTGAAGGCGATCGGATTCGACGCGGTCGAAATTCCCGTCTTCAACACGGCCGATCTGAAGGGTTACGAGCGGCTGGGCAAACGATTGAAGAGCCTGGGACTCACCGCGACGGCCGTCACCGTCATGAGCCCCGAGGCCAATCCCATCTCGCCCGATCCCAAGATTCGGGATGCGGCGGTCGACTATCTCGACAAGGTTCTCGAATGCGGCCAGGCATTCGGTTGCGAGTTGCTCTGCGGGCCGCTCCACTCGGCGATCGGCGTCTTCTCGGGGCAGGGTCCCACGGCCGAGGAGTTCAAGCTGGGGGTCGATACCCTCCAACGGGCCTCGGAAAAGGCCCAGGCGAGGAACATCCGCTTCGGCGTCGAGTATCTCAACCGCTTCGAAAACTACTTCCTCACCACGGCCGCGCAAACCGCCCGCTTCATCCAGGCGGTCAATCATCCTTCCTGCAAGATGATGTACGACAGTTTCCACGCCCATATTGAAGAAAAGAAGCAGTCGACGGCGATCGCCTCCTGCGCCCCGGAGACGATTCACGTCCACATCTCCGAGAATGATCGGGGAACCCCTGGAACCGGGCAAGTTCACTGGGACGACTTCTTCTCCGGTTTGAAGGCGTCCGGCTACGATGGCTACGTGACGATCGAGGCGTTCGGCCGGGCGCTCCCCGCACTCGCCGCCGCGACTCGCGTGTGGCGTGATCTCTTCCCGGACGCGATGGGCCTCTGCAAGGACGGCCACGCCTTCATCAAGAAGAACATCTGAACGAGAATGGAGTCGGAGCGGAGCGAGCGAACCTCGCTCCGAAGATCCTGCAATGCCAGCGAGCCTGCCGATACCCGTCTACTCGACGCTCGCCGCGATGATTTCGCCGGCATTGTTCATGACGGCGACCGGCTCGCTCATCATCTCGACCTCGAACCGGATGTCGCGCATCATCGATCGCGTTCGCTCGCTCAACAATCAGGCGGACGAATTGACCCGGGGCGACACGAAGCTCGATTTCCCCGAGGATCGACTCGCCCACATTCTGGAAGAGATCAAAATCCAGATCTGGCGTAGCGAGCGTGTGCGATGGTCGCTCACGCTCCTCTACCTCGCCATGTCACTCTTCGTGGGGACGAGCCTCGCCATGGCGTTCGATGTCCTGCTCGGCAGCAGCATCGGGGCCCTCCCCACCACCCTGGCGATCGCGGGCGTGTCTCTCTTGATGTTCGCCTCCGTCCAGCTCACGCGCGAAGCTCATGCCGCCCTGCGCGGAAACCGGATGGAAATTCGGTTTTATCAGATGCTTCGCGAACGCCGGAAAACTTCCGAAGCGAACGTGGTCATGGTCGACCAGGCATCTTGAAACCAGCGTTTGTCGACATCGAATCACAAACGCCGGTTTTCTTGCTTTAAACGCCGATCTTCTTGCCCCCTCCGCGAGCGGCCCGCTTGCGCCCTTCTTCGCTGAGGATCTTCTTGCGAAGTCGAATCTTGGAAGGGGTAATCTCGACCAGTTCATCCGACTCGATATATTCGAGCGCGATTTCCAGCGTGAGCTGGCGCGGCGGTTTGAGCAACACGTTCTTGTCCGACCCCGAAGCCCGCATGTTGGTGAGCTTCTTTTCCTTGCAGGGGTTTACCGACATATCATCGCCGCGCGCGTTTTCGGCGATGATCATCCCTTCGTAGACATCGTCGCCGGGGGCCACGAACATCGTCCCCCGTTGCTGGAGGCTATCCAGGGAGAAGGCCACGGCCGGCCCGCGGGCCATGCTCACCATGACGCCGTTGGGTCGCTGCGGGATGTCCCCCTTGAAGGGGCGGTAGTCGTAGAAATTGTGGTGCATGATCGCCTCGCCTTGCGTCCCGCTCATCAGGCGGTTTCGCAGGCCGATCAGGCCCCGCGCGGGGATCTCAAATTCGAGATGGGCATAAGCCCCTTTCACGTCCATCTTGGTCAATTCGCCACGCCTGCCGCCGACAAGCTCCATCACGGGGCCGATGTGAGTGTGGGGGACGTCGACGACGAGGAACTCGAAGGGCTCGTGCTTCTCCCCGTTCATCTCTTTCATGATCACTTCGGGCTTGCCGACCGAAAGCTCATAGCCTTCTCGGCGCATGGTCTCGATGAGGATCGAGAGATGCAAGAGTCCGCGGCCGGAGACGATGAACCCGTCTCCGTCCTCGCTCAACTCGACGCGCAGGGCGACGTTCGATTCGAGTTCTCGATCGAGCCGTTCCTTGATATGTCGAGAGGTCAGAAACTGCCCCTCGCCGGTCAACGGCGAGTCGTTCACGGTGAAATACATGTTGAGGGTCGGCTCGCCGACCTCGATCCGAGGCAAGGCCCGAGTCTCGTCGGGATGGGCGATCGTGTCGCCGATATCGACCGAGCCCAATCCGACCACCGCGACGATGTCCCCGGCCTCGGCCTGTTCCACCTCGACGCGGCCGAGCTTATCGAAGACGAGCACGCTATCGACCGAGCCTTGAACGGTGACTCCCCCCGCCTTGATCAAGGCGGCCTTCTGCCCCCTTTGCAGCCGGCCGGAGGCGATTCGCCCGATCGCAATTCGCCCGACGTATTCCGAAAAATCAAGGCTCGTGCAGACCATCCGGAAGAGGTTGTCGATGTCCACTTCCGGGCCTGGAACCTTATCGAGGATCAGGTCGAAGAGTGGCTGCATCTCGCCGGACGTGGCGGAGGGATCGTGCGAGGCGAAGCCCCCTTTGCCCGATGCAAAGATATATGAGAAGTCGAGTTGCTCCTCGTTGGCCCCGAGCTCGACGAAGGTGTCGAAAATCTCGTTGAGAACCTCGGACGGGCGGGCGTCGGGGCGGTCGACCTTGTTGATGACCACGATCGGCCGAATGCCGCACTCGAAAGCCTTTCGCAGCACGAACTTGGTCTGCGGCATGGGACCTTCGAAGGCGTCGACCAGCACGAGGGCACCATCGGCCATTTGAAGCGTGCGTTCCACCTCGCCGCCGAAATCCGCGTGTCCGGGCGTGTCGATGATGTTGATCTTGGTATCGCCGTAGGTGATCGCGATGTTCTTGGCGAGGATCGTGATGCCGCGTTCGCGTTCGAGGTCGTTGGAATCGAGAATCCGTTCCCCTTGCAGCTGCGACGCTCGGTACTGGCCGGATTGGCGGAGCATGGCATCCACCAAGGTCGTCTTGCCGTGGTCGACGTGCGCGATGATCGCCACGTTGCGGATGTCATTTCTTCGGATCATGGGGCGGGTGTCCGCCGACAAGTCAGTCGGGCGGGCTTTCTGTCGGCAAAAACGACACTTCACTCTCGGCGCCGGGGGCCGGAGAGGGGAGCGATGGAAGGGTGAGTCGCCCAGAGACGACTCTGGACACTGACATCTTACGGTTGCATGATACCGAATGACAAGGGAGATTCTTCACCTTCAACCCACCTTACAGCCCCAAAGTCAAGGGGCAAGCGTACAACGATACAAATTGCGATCACTCATCCATTCAACAGTCTTCCTCAATCTCTCAAAGGCCTTCATGGAACATCTCGAAATTTCGCGCTTCTTGGCAATACTCGTGGTCATGCTCGGCGGTGCCAAGCTCTGTGGAAGTTTGGCTCGAAGAGTTGGGCAGCCCGCGGTACTTGGAGAGCTCTTTTGCGGAACTTTGCTCGGCACATCCTTGCTTGGCTGGGTTGACCCGAATCTTGAGACGATCCATCTCCTCTCCGAATTGGGAGTGATCGTCTTGCTCTTCGCGATCGGCCTCGAAACAGACTTGAAAAAACTGCTCCAGGTGGGATTCACATCCTTCGCGGTCGCGGTGGTCGGCGTCACCCTTCCTTTCCTGTTCGGTTATGTCGCTTGCAAGATGATGGGCAAGCCCGAGGTCACTTCGATCATGGCGGCGGCGACCTTGACGGCGACCAGCGTGGGGATCACGGCGCGGGTCCTCTCCGAGATTGGCAAACTCCACGCCCCCGAGGGGCAAGTGATTCTCGGCGCCGCCGTCATCGACGACATCCTGGGATTGGTCATCCTGACGATCGTGATGGGCCTCACGGACGGGGAAAAGGTCTCGTTGGGCAGCATCCTGACCACCACGGCCACGGCCTTCGGATTTCTCGCGGCCACCTTGCTTCTGGGTTCGTTCGTCGTCCCGCGTATCTTTCCTCACAAATCCGAGCATGAGTCGCCGGGTGAATCGGCCATCTTGGCGCTGATCCTCGCATTTGGCCTGGCCTGGCTCGCGGAGAAGTCGGGCTCGGCCATGATCGTGGGGGCCTTCGCCGCCGGATTGCTGGTAGCCTCGTCCCCGCAAGCTCACGAGATCGAAACCGGCATCACGGCCCTTGGCCGATTCTTCGTGCCGTTGTTCTTCGTTGTTGTGGGGGCATCCGTCGACGTCTCGGCGCTCGATCCGACGAAGCCCGAAAGTCGAGGCGCCCTCCTGATCGGACTCGTCCTGATCATCACGGGGGTCATCGGCAAAGGATTGGCGGGCTATGCTCCATTCTGGTTCCGTGGAAACAAGACGCTCATCGGCGTCGGCATGATCCCTCGCGGCGAAGTCGGCCTCATCTTCGCGCAAAAAGGGCTCGAACATGGGGTCTTCGACATGGGCATGTTCGGCGGGGTCACCTTGATGGTGATGATCACGACCTTGATCGCCCCCCCCCTCCTGAAAGTCGTGGCGGACGAGAAATCCTCAGACCATCCGACACATGACGCGGAAGATAATATCGGGATCGATGAGCTCGTCAATGATTCCTGATTTCTCATCAGAGCAGGGGGGAGAGAAGGCGGACCACGTTCTCGGCAAGCTCCCGCCAGCGATTGGGAACGGGAAGCTCCGGGAGGCAGTCTTTCATCAAGGATTCCGCCCAGGTTGAAGTGAGTTTGACCAGGTCGGACGAGTAGATGAACAGGGCGAGCTCATAGTTGAGGAACAGGCTCCTCATATCCATGTTGGCCGAGCCGATGACGGCCAGTTGCTCATCGAAAAGGACCGCCTTGGCATGAAGCATGGTCGGTTGATAGAACAAGACATTCCCGCCGGCATTGCACAGGTCTCGCAGATAGCTTGCCCGGGCCAAATCCGCGGTGAGGTGATTCGAGCGTTCCGGGACAACGAGCCGAACGTCAACACCCCGCCTGGCCGCCAGGTTGAGCGCCCGAGAGAGGGTCTCGTCGGGGACGAAGTAAGGCGTGACGATCCAAATGCGCTGCTTCGCGGCGAAGATCAGCGAGAGCAGGGCCTCGTAGAGCGGATCTCCGGAAACGTCCGGCCCGCTGGCGACGACCTGGAGGACCGCCGAGCCGTGCCTTACGGGGACCTTGGGCCTTTCAGTCGATCTCGATTCGGCAAGATTCTCCTGAGTCGTGAACTTCCAATCCGACTCGAACAACGCTTCGATGTCCGCGACCCCCGGCCCCTCGACGATGACCGATAGGTCGCGCCAGAGGGAATCCTTGGGGTCGCTCGACATGTAGGGGATCGCCAGATTCATCCCCCCGGTGATGGCGATACGTCCGTCGACGACGACGAGCTTGCGATGATTTCTCAGGTTGGTCCGGCCACGAAAAGGGAGATGCAACATCGGCATGAAGAACGCGACCTTGGCCCCGGCCGCAACCAGCGGCGCCAGGGTGCGTCGCCCGACCCTCCACGATCCGACATCGTCCAGGAGCAGTCGAACGGCGATTCCTTCCTCGGCCCGTTTGCAAAGCCGTTCGATCAGCGCCGCGCCGACGGCATCGCGACCGAGGATGTACGAGGTGATGTGAATGCTCGTACGGGCCTCGTCGATCATGAGCATCATCTGCCGGTAGGCATCTACTCCGTCCGAGACCAAAGTCACGCGATTACCTGGAGTGGCCGGTGGCACTCCATAGGAGAAGAGAAGTCGTTCGGTCTGACCTTCCAGGATTCCGAGCTGACGGGCAGCCGACTTCGTGTACATCCTCTCCTTGCGACCGGCCATCCGGCTCATCTTCCTGCCGCCGAACATGAGATAAAGCGGCACCCCCACGTAAGGCAGGAGCAAGATCACGAGCAGCCAGGAGACCGTGCTGGAAGGAGATCGTTTCTGACGGAGCAGGTGCGCGACGAAGATAATGGCCAGGAGGAAGCCGAGGCTTGCCAGAAGTTCCGGCAAGATCCAGTAGATAGTCGACTTAAAATTCTCCGGCAAGGTGAGCCGCCTCCTTGGCGACGGATTAGCGGGTCTTCGAGACAGGATCGGCACTCTTGACGCATCTCAGGCCGATGTGGGTCGCACCGCTATCGGGAGCCCCTTTTCCTCGCCATCCGGGAAGATAGCTCGTGCAGTATTCGTCGGTGCAGAGATAGGAGCCGCCGCGCTGGACCCGCTTGGCCACTCCAAGTTCCGTGGGATCATAGCTCGTCGCGGGTCCTTGCGGATTTCGTTGCGGCCCGGCCGGGTAGTTGGGCCGATACCAGTCGGAACACCATTCCCAGACGTTCCCCGCCATGTCGTAAAGTCCATAGTCGTTCGGCGGAAAGGTGGCCACCGGGGCGGTGTGTCGGAATCCGTCGCCTTCACTGTTCTTGTTCGGAAAATCCCCTTGCCAGATATTGGCCGACCATCGGCCGCCAGGCTTCATCTCGGTTCCCCACAAGAAGGGCTTATCCTTCTTCCCACCGAGTGAGGCATACTCCCACTCCGCTTCGGTCGGGAGTCGCTTACCTGCCCACTTCGCATAGGCGGCGGCGTCGTCCCAGCAAACGTGAACGACCGGGTGATCTTCCCGCCCCTTGATGGAGCTTTCCGGCCCCTCGGGATGCTTCCAATCTGCCCCCGGCACATAGCGCCACCAGGCGAGGTGATTGTCGAGTGGAACCTTTTCGCTCGGAGGCGTGAAGACGATCGAGCCCGGGACCAGAAGCTCGGGAGGCGCCGTCGGGAAATCCTTCTCACTCGGCTTCCGTTCCGCGACGGTGACGTAGCCCGTCGCCTTCACGAACCGCTCGAACTCCCGATTCGTGACCTCGGTCTTGTCCATCCAGAAGCCGTCCAGCGCGACCTCATGGACCGGGGTGGCATCGCGCATGCGAGTGTCGTCCGTCCCCATGACGAACGTTCCGCCGGGGATCCAGACCATCCCTTCAGGCGATGGACCCGGCGGCCTGCCATTCGAGCTTTCCGACGCCGGGGCATCCGTCGTTCCAGCCGAACCCTCGACATCGGGTTTTGAGCTCGGAGCCGCCGACGAGACGTGAGTTTCTGACGCTACTCCTGGTGTGATTGGCTTGGATTCATTCGCCGACGATCCATCGTGGGGGCGATTTGAACATCCCAAGATGCACAGCACCGGCACCGACCAGATCAGAGTTCTCAATGACAAGATGGACGCTAGCGAGTTTTTCATCGAATCCAAACTCCGATCCAGTCGCGGACTATCAGTATGCGCCTTCGAGTATCCTGGAAAAGCCCGGAGGCTTGCAACGCCATCACAATCCGTGCGGAGGAATTGAAGGCGAATCGATCCGGGTGATTGTCAAATCCTGAACCCCTCCGCCGGACTTCTGTTTATCCATCCCCAGCCACGCCCCAACCTGGTAATTCCCCTTGGGGATTTTCACCCCCTTGAACGTGCTGAATTGGCTCCCCGGATCCACCTTTTGATGAAGCGTCTGGGTGCCGAAAGTCAGGTGTGCCTCGGCCGGTTCGGGACGCGGGGTATACCGAATCGCGACGTCGTAAACCCCGTCCGCTGGAGCGGCGATCTCCCAGGTTCCGAACCCATCCTGATGCCAGGTCGCGTGTGGCCCCCGCCAGTCCTGACGGGTCAAGACCGTTGGATTCTCGTAAGGC
>CALKTZ010000762.1 GCA_937997355.1 uncultured Planctomycetales bacterium
TGGAAGTGCAATTCAAGGATGTGTTGATTCAACCCTTGCCGAGCCCGAAGGCCGACGATCCGTTCCGGCCCGGTTTTCATCTCCGCACGCTCAAGGGGAAACATGGAGATCGCAAGTATGCGATCTATGTCCCCGAAGGATACGATGGGCAGAAGACGTTTCCGGTCGTAATGTTCCTTCACGGCTCGGGCGAGCGTGGTGACGACGGCATCGCGTGCGCCCAGGTGGGGCTTGGCCCGGCGATCCTCAATCGTCCCGGGGGGTGGCCGATGATTGCGATCTTCCCCCAGGCGAAGGATACATGGGAGGGAGGATCGCGCGACAGCCTCGCCGCCGTGGAGGCGCTCGACGAGGTCGTCAAACATTACAAGACCGATCCGAGCCGAATCTATCTGACCGGCCTCTCGATGGGCGGGAAAGGGTCGTGGGATCTCGCGGCGAAGGAGAAGGATCGATTCGCGGCAGTCGTCCCCATTTGCGGCTCGGCGCATACGGGGAGCCTCATCAACCTGACGAAAATCCCCATCTGGGGCTTCGTGGGCGATGCGGATGGCGATCCGCTCCACATCGGGATGAGGATCACGGTCGAAGTGTTGAGGTCCCTCGGGGCCAACCCTCGCTACACGGAATATCGGGGGGTGGGGCACAATAGTTGGGACCGGGCCTATCACGATCCGGCGTTGCTCGATTGGTTGTTGGCCCAGCACAAGTAAGCCACTCCCTACGCACAAGGAAAAGACAGCTTCGTCAAACCCTCCTGCTGGAAGGCAAACTCTCCATGAACGCTTGGATTTTTGGCCCGCTCGGCCGTCGCGCATCGACGGCCGTCGGGTTACTCTTCGTGCTCGGGCATTTCTCGAACGTCCGCATTCAGGCCCAGGAGCTTGCGAAGTCGGCGATTCGCGACACGGCCGGTCTCTTCGATTCCAGGCAGGTCGAAGCAACCGTGCAGACCTTGCGAGAGATCGAGTCGAAATCTGGAGTGCCGACGATCGTCGAAACGGTCGACTCGCTCCGAGGCAAGTCGGTCGATGAGGTCGCCGTCTCATTGGCCAAGCGGTCGGGCATGAGCGGCCTTTTCGTCCTGATCTCGAAGCGCGAGACCAAGATCGAGGTGTTACCTTCGCATCGCGTCGAGGCTGCATTCCCCCGGAACAAGCGGAACGCGATCCGTTCGGCGTTCATCGAGCAGTTCCGCAAGAAGGAATTCGACGCGGGACTCAAGCAGGGAGTCGAAAGCATCGCGGCGACTCTCCGCGAGGCCGCCCTGGAGAAGAAACTTCCCGCCGCGGCGGAGGTCGTCACCAGGAAGCCCGAAGTCGAGCCCGGGACGACCGACGACGCGGCCAGGAAGTCCGAAGCAACCGCGGAGGCGGTCAAGGACTACGGCCAGTTCCGCAACGTGGGGACTGTTCCGCAACTGATTGTCCGCGGACAAGTTCGCCTCACGCTTGCGGGCGCGCAGTCGATTCTCGACGCCGCTCAGCAGCATGCGGCCACCATGAAATTGAATGTGAACATCACGGTCGTCGACGACGGAGGCCATCTGCTGGCGTTCGCGCGCATGGACGGTGCGCGGCCCGCGAGCGTCTACACCTCGATGACCAAGGCGGTCACGGCGGCAACCTTCCGGGCCCCCTCCGGCCCACTCCCCGCGGGGGCTACGCCCCCCGATGTCCACCTGAACCTGAGCCTTCAGAACGCGGCGATGGCCAGCGGCGGCACCCTCACCACCTTGCTGGGGGGGATTCCGGTCATCGTCGACGGTCAGGTGATCGGCGGCGTGGGCGTCGGCGGCGGCACGGGCGAGCAGGACGCGAAAATCGCCAGGGCGGGAGTCGAAGCCCTGCTGGCCGCGATCAAGTCCAACGAAAAATGGGCCGCGAAGGCAGCCGAGACCCCCAAGCCCGCGACGGCCTCTCCCGCCACGCCACCCAAGGAAAAAACCTCCGAATCCAAGCCGGGAGATGATAGGGATTTCTAATGCATCAGATCAAACGTACCTGGAAAGAGCGGATTCGAAAAATCGCCCTGGGCTCGATCTTCGCCCTGATCTTCGCGCAATCCGTCCGCGCCGAGAACCCGCAGCTGATCCCGCATAATCAGGACAGTGCGCCGAATGCCATCAAGACCCCCGAGGAGGCGGCCCGGAGCATGACCGTCCCGGCCGGCTTCCGGGTCGAGGTGGTGGCGAGTGAGCCGGCGATCGTCAACCCCGTGGCGATGACCTTCGATGAGAAGGGGCGGATCTGGATCACCGAGAGCCTGGAATATCCGAGGCTCGGCGCGGGGCCGGGCCGCGATCGGGTGAAAGTCCTCGAAGATACCGATGGCGACGGCAAATTCGAGAAGGTGCAAGTCTTCGCGGAAGGGTTGAATATCCCGTCGGGAATCGCGGTCGGGCACGGCGGCGTCTGGGTCGCGAATTCGCCCGATCTCCTCTTCCTCCAGGATACTGATGGCGACGGCAAGGCGGACAGGTCCGAGGTTGTTGCCACCGGATTCGGCCGCAAGGATACTCACGAGCTGCCGAACTCCCTCACGTGGGGCCCCGACGGCTGGCTCTACGGCTGGAACGGTGTCTTCAATCCCAGCCGGGTCGTTTCCAGGAACGGCAAGACGTACGAATTCACCTGCGCGATCTTCCGGATCCATCCGAAGACGCGGGAATTCGATCTCTTCTGCGAAGGGACCTCGAACCCCTGGGGGATCGCCATCGATCCCGAAGGCTCGTTCTTCTCCAGTGCCTGCGTGATCGATCATCTCTGGCATCTCGCGGAAACCGGATATTACATCCGGCAGGGGGGCCCCTATCCGCCTCACACCTGGCCGATGGGATCGATCGTGTCCTACAAGCATCAGAAGGCGGCCTATTGCGGCATCACCTACTTCGATAGCCCCGCCTATCCTCCCCAGTATCGAGGCAAGCTCTACATGGGGAACATCCACGGCAACGCCATCAACGTGGATCGTATCCACCGGAACGGTTCGACCTACCAGGCCGAACCGGATGGCGACTTTCTTCAGGCGAACGATTCGTGGTTCATGCCGGTTTCCCAGAAAGTCGGACCCGATGGCTCCCTGTACGTCCTGGATTGGTACGACTGCTACCATTGCTATCAGGACGCCAATCGAGACCCGGCCGGCATCGACCGGCTCCACGGCCGGCTCTATCGGATCCGATATCAGGAAACCCCTCGACGCTCCGGTTTCAACCTGGCGTCGCTCGACGACGATTCGCTGATCAAGCTCCTCAAGAGCGAAAACTCATACGATCGAGAGACCGCCCAGCGGCTCCTCACCGAACGGCAGGCGGCGGAGATCGATCGAAACACCCTGGAATCACTCGAAAGGTTGGCATTCGACGAAGCGGCTCCGCGGCCGGGAAGGATGCACGCCCTCTGGACCCTCATCGGCTCCGGCCCGCTCGAGACATCGTTCCATCTCACCCTCCTCAAACAGGCCGACCCCACATTCCGGGCATGGGGTGTGCGCGCGGCGGGGAATCAGGTACGAGCCAAGGCCCCGCTCGATGATTCCGTCCGGGGTGCGGCCGTTGCATTGTCGAGCGACCCCAGCCCCGACGTTCGGCTCCAGGTCGCGATCGCGACCCGAAGGCTTTCGAGCGACGATCAGGCGGCCCACCACTTGCTCGAAATCCTGACGAAATCGGGGGACGATCGGCTCATCCCTCACATCGTCTGGCAGAACCTCCACAGGCTCCCCGAGGAGCGATTCGGATTGATCGTGGAGCGGATCAACACGCTCGGAGTCGGGCCGAAGGGGGTGATGGCGGCCCTGCTCCCTCGCCTCATCGACCGGTTGCTCACGGTCCGGACGCCGGATGCCCGACAACTCGCCTCGCTGCTCCATCGACTGACCGAATCCAAGGATCGGGCGGCCGTCCGCGATGCGGTCGACCGGTTGGCGAATCATCTGCGTCGCTCAGGAAAGGGGAAAGATGCCGCTTCAGGGATCGGGCGGCAACTGATCGACACCCTCGCCCCCGAGCTCGACTTCAACAAGACGAATGACCCGACGCGGCACGATCTGATGATCCTCACCGCCTATTGCGGCCACGCGGCAGGGTTGGAGGCGGCCCGTGCCATCTTCCAAGATCCCCTCGGAGATGACGGCACGCGGGCACTCGCCTTCGAGGCGATTTCGTTCAACGAGCCGTACGCGACGGTCGAACCGCTGATTGGTTGGGCCTTGACCGACCCTTCCGCTTCCCTCGCTCCCGATGCGGGGGCAAGGATCATCTCGGTGCTGGGGGCGCGTCAGGAGCCCGAGGTTGCCGCGAGCATCCTCTCCGCATTTCCTCGCCTGGCTCCCGAGCTCAAGCCGAGGGCCATTGAACTCCTGACGCAACGTCCAAGCTGGAGCAAGGCGCTGCTCGCGAGCGTGGCGGCGAAATCGATCCCGATCCACGCCATCGACGTCAATCAGGTCCGCAAACTCCAGGCGAGCAAGGATCCGGACGTTGAGAAGCTGGTCAAATCGCTCTGGGGGACGGTTCGCGCCGAACGGAACCGCCAGCGGGAGCAGGTCGTCCGGCAGATGCGCAATCATCTCGCCAGGACATCCGGAGATCCCAAGGCGGGGGAGGCTGTCTTCAACAAGATCTGCGCCCAGTGCCACAAGATCTACGGCAAGGGGCAGGAGGTAGGCCCGGATCTGACTTCGAACGGGCGGAATGATTTCGATCAGCTTGTCTCCAATGTCTTCGACCCGAGCCAGGTGATCGGCGATGCGTACGAATCCACCACGATCGCCACGCAGGATGGACGCATCCTCACCGGCCTGTTGATCGAAGAGGGGGCCGATCATTTCATCCTGAAGCTCCAGGGAGGGAAGATTGAAACGGTGCCTCGCGACCAAGTCGACGAGAAGAAGACGATTTCCGTCTCCTTGATGCCCGAGGGGCTTGAAAACCAGATGACGCCACGCGAACTGGCCGACCTGTTTTCCTATCTCTGCCTGGATAAGCCCCCCGAAGATCCGACCGCGAAATCCTTGCCGGGGGCGCCGCCGGTCGTTCGTCATCGTTGAGCCGAAGCGGAAACGGGGACTGGCTCGAAGCGGCTCGCACGTGCCTGTCCCCGTTTCCGCGTGATCATGCGACCGCGAGGTTTTGGCGTTCTTCGGTCGTCGATTTCGGCGAGGCCGGAAGGTCCGTGCCGAACAGAGACCTACAGCGGTTTCGCGCATCAGGAAACACGGTCTCGCAATCATTCAGCGGCCGGGATTCGCCGATACATCAGGCGGAAGACCAGGATCGGAAACCCAACCGCCACCGCGATCATGGCGCCGTTGGTGAGCCACTGATGCGCGATGTACCAGTCCATCCCTTGCTTGAGCGGGTGCTCGAACAGGATGGATTTGGCCGTCGCGTCGTTGAAATGTTCGGCCGTGCCGCCGCCACCCACGGCGTATTCACGTGCCAGGGCAAGGCCGCCGAAGGCCGCACGCCTGGCGATGGCCATGCCGCCGCAGGCCACGTCCCAGGCGATCGCCCCCCCGCCGCATGCCTGCCAGCCGATGGTCAGCCCCCCGATCGGGATCACCCCGAGGGAAAGGCCGCCGAGGCTTACGAGCCCGCATGCCATGCCGCCCATGCTCAATCCGCCGAGGGCGCGTCCTCCTAATGCGACAAGGCCGACCGCCTTGTTGGTCGCGATCGCGAGGATGATCCCACGAGCATTGTCGCCGATGGCGATCCAGCCTCGCGCGGATTTCGGTTGGAAGGTTTGAATGCGGGGTGTTTGGGGCGATGGAGGATCGGAGACGTTGATGTCGATCAGCGGGAGTCCAAGGAACGATGTCTCGCTCCGATAAGCCCGTCCTTTGTATAGGGTGGCGATGCGATCCACCCGGAGCTTCAAGGGGGAAACATTGGGGTCGTCGGCGGGATCGGAATCGGCGCGGAGTTGTTTAGCAATCCGGGAGACTCGCAACGACTCGACGAGCACATAGATTTGAAAGCCGATGATCGCAACGAACAGGCCCACCATCGCGGCCTGTCGCGGTAACCACGGCCAGAAGGGGATGGAGACCGCGACCAGCATGAACAGGAGCGAAACGACGAGGAGCCTGCGACCGAATCGGAGGTACAGCTCGCGCTCTCGCTTCGTCGGGGCGAGCTGCGCGGGAATCCAGGTGCCGAGCCAGCCCCCTCCCAGGCCGAACAAGCCCCCGAGCAATCCGCCCACCACACCGCTGCCGATACCGACCCCGGCCTTGGCGACTCCCCCCGCGCCGGCGGCCATTGCGGTCTTCGTGCCGATGGTCGCCGAGGTGAGCCCGGACATGACGGCGACGGTGAACGAGCGGCCGGGTCGACCTCGACGCAACTGGCGTTCGACCTGCTCGGCCAGCTGTTCGCGGATCATCGCCCGGCCGCGAGAAAGCCGCTGCTTGACTGCGTCCTCGCTGATCTCCAGGGCCGCCGCAACCTTCGCGACCGACTGATCCTCCCGATAGAACAGGATCAGCGGCTCGCGATAAGTGTCGGGGATCTGCTCGAGCGTCTGCCAGACGAGCGATTCTTCTTCGCGAGTTGCGGCGGCGTCCGAGGGATCGGGTTCGTCGATCGCCGGCTCTCGATGTGCATCGAGAGCGATGGGCGAATCGGCCTGCCTGGCTTCACGTCGTCCCGTGTTCTGCCCGAGCCTTCGCGCGATCCCGCAGAGCCAGGATCGAAGAAGCGCCGGTTGCGCCAAGGCCCGGCGATTCCTCCATGCGGTCCAGAATGTCTCCTGGGCGATATCCTCGCTCAGCGACACGTTCCCGCAGGCATTATACGCGACGGCACAAACCATCGATTGATGCCGACGCACGACTTCCTCGAATGCCTCCTCGTGCTGCTCCTCGAGCACGAGCTTCCAGAGCTCGGAATCCGCCGATCGACTGATCAGGTGGGGAACCATCAAAACCACTCCCGGTCAACGCCTCAATATCTCACCCGGATGAGTGGCGTCGACGCGGGGAAAGGTGACAAATTCTTTGCCCCGGTTAGGCGGAGTGAACAACCCGAGAGGATTCGTTCAGTACGCGTTGGGTTTCGGCCCATTGAACCCGCCCGATCTCCTTGATTCGGGAATCCTCCCATTTTTCCAGTTGATGATATCGCGGGTGCTTGGATTCTTTGTACGGATCATTCCTGGCCGCATTGTAGCAGCAAATCAAGGCCCATCGAGGATGTTCGCTCCGATTCTGATCCGATCGATGGAGCAAATTGCTGTGGAAGAAGATGGCCGAGCCGGGGTCGAGCACGCAGTCGACCCGTTCGAGACGCTCCAGGGCCGCGGCGACCCGTTCGGGATCGGCCCCGGTTTGATCGCCGACCTTGCCGTGATCGATTCGCCCCATGAGGTGTGAGCCCTTCAGCACCTGGAGGCATCCGTTGGCCGGGGTCGCGCGATCCACCGCGATCATGCAGCTTGCCATGTACGGAAAAAGGCAGCCGTTGTCGTACCAGTAGCCGTAGTCCTGGTGCCATTCCCAGGCGCCCCCCACCTTCGGCTCCTTGAGGATCATCTTGTGATGGTAGTGGTAGACCTCTCCTTCGAGGAGTCGCTCCATCGTGTCGACGATCCGCCGGCAGCGGACGAATGCACCATAGATGTTGTTTTCCAGCTCGTTGCGCACCGTGAGCCGAACAACGCCCCCCTCGCCGTCGCGACGCCCCATGGCCTCTTGTTGAAGCCGATGGTCCGCCCGGCCAATCTTCTTGAGTAGGTCGATCTCCTCGGAATCGAACAGCCCCTCAACCAGGATGAAGCCATCCCGCTGAAATCGGGCGAGGAGTTCATGGGCGGGGAGCGACAACAACTGATTGGCGTTGGTCATAACCGGTCTCATTCGAGGGGGGAATGGCGATCAGCCTCGACGCGTCACCCATTATAGCGAACCGGGAACGTCCGATCACGAGCGGGCCGAGATTCAGCACTCCCCTCGCGGCATCTGGGGAGTGCCCATCGCGTGACATTTCCGCTACAATTCCTGGCTGGCGGTTCCATGGCCCGGGAGCGATCGAGCCGACACTTCTCGAACCGGGCAGTCGTTGGGAAACCATAACTCGACAAGAAGATTGCGCCATGGGCTGGAACGAGTTTCTGATCATCTCGAGCCTGATTTTCATCAACGGATTTTTCGTCGCCGCGGAATTCGCGTTGGTGAAGGTCCGGACCAGCCAGATCGATCAGCTTGTGGAGGAGGGGAACTGGGCGGCCAAGCTCGCCAGCAAGGCGCTGGACCGTCTCGACTTCTATCTGTCCGCCTCGCAGATTGGGATCACGGTCGCGAGCCTTGCGCTCGGTGCCGTGATGGAAGAACGCATCAAGCCCCTCATCAAGAGTCTCTTTACGCTCGTAGGGCTTCAGACCGAGCCGATCTCGGTCTTCTGGTTCTCCATCCCCGTCGTCACCGTGACGACGCTCTCGTTCGTGACCTTCCTGCACATGGCGCTCGGTGAGCAGGCCCCGAAGACGCTGGCGATCCGCGCCCCCAAACTCGTCGCCCTGATCACGGCGCCGCCGCTGGTCGTGCTTTCCGCGATCGTCTCGCCGATCGTCTGGCTGCTGAATGCCGCGAGCAATCTCACGCTCCGCTTGCTCGGCCTGGGCTCGTCCGACCACGGCGAGGTGTCTCACACGGAAGAAGAATTGCGGCTCATCGTGTCGGAGAGTGTCGCCGGGGGGCACCTCTCTCGCGCGGAACGTGTCATGATCGAGAACGTTCTGAACCTGGAAGAGAAGACGGCGAGGAAGGTGATGGTCCCTCGGCCGGATATCGTCTATCTCAGCCTGGCTCGGCCGATCGAGGAAAACCTGAGAATCGCCCGTCAGGCCGGCCACACGCGGTTCCCACTCTGCGAGGACGACCTCACGACGGTCATCGGGATGATCCATGTGAAGGACGTATTTCGCTCGGGGGGCTACACCAACGGTCGAGTCGACCTCAAGCGGTTAGTGCGGAAAGTCCCCTTCCTCCCGAGCTCGCTGCGGCTCGATCAGCTTCTCCTGGAGTTTCAGCGCAACCGCGTCCACCTCGCCATGCTCCTCGATGAATATGGGAGTGTCGTCGGGATGGCGACCCTTGAGAATGTCCTGGAAGAGCTTGTCGGGCCGATCCAGGACGAGTTCGACCGCGAGGCGCCGCCGATCATTCCCATCAGCGACGGCGTTTTCGAAGTCGAGGCATCCTGCCCGATCGACGTCATGGCCGATGCCTGCGGAATGGAAGCCCCGGAGACCGACGCCGAAACGGCCGGCGGGCTCGTGCTCGACCTGCTGGGTCGATTGGCCCGGGTCGGCGATACGGTCACGCTCGACGATTATCAGCTTACGGTCCTTCGGGCGGATCCGACCCGAATCCGAAAGATCCGAGTCGAGCGGATCGTCCCGACCAATGGGGTGACGGGGACCCCGAGCCCTGAAAGTCAGAATCAGCGATAAAGAGACGATCTTACCCGGTCAAACGAGCCTGCTCGTTTGTTTCTTTGGATTCTCAATTCCGGTCAGATTCCCAGCTCATCGAAGCGTCGATTCAGGAACAGCTCGATCGCTCCGGCGGTCTCGCGATAGGTTTCGTGATCGGAGCCGATCGGGTCGACGACATCGCCGCCGTCGGGGTCGAGGAGCAGGGCTTTCGGCTCAACCTCGGGGACGGCATCCAGCAAGGTTTCAAGATGATCGCCGGTCATGGCGAAGATGCAGTCGGCTTGTCGGACCAGGTTCAGGGTGAGCTTGCGGCTTCGATGGTGCTCGAGCGAGCCCCCCATCTCATGGAGAACCTCGACGGCATGTCCGGCCGCCGGAGCCCCGTTGGTCGCCGCGACCCCCGCGGAGAGGACCACGAAGCCACGCTCTTCGAGTTGATCGATCGAGCAGGAGAAGCGCTGGGACAGGATGAGCTTGCAGATCGCCTCGGCCATCGGGCTTCGGCACGTATTCCCGGTGCAGATGAACAGCAGAATCAACCCCGACATCCTCCGCACAGACTCATGATCGATGGCACCTTCGCGTTGGAGGCTCCAGCGGTCGTCGTCGATATTGATGATCGAGGCAAAGTTGCGGTACTGGGTCGGCCCGGTGTCGATGACCATGTCCAGGTTGAGGACGTCCCGGAGCGGTTCGGCCGTGACGGCTGGCGTCTGATCCGCGGCGCGGTGCATCCCGATCACAAGCGGAGCGGGGAGCAGCCGAAGCACCTCGCGAAGAAACGGATGTGCCGGGCAGCGGAGCGCGACCAGCCCCTGGGGGAAGATCAGCGGTTTCACGTCCGGGGGGAGCCGGTCCGACAACCCATCCCTAATCCCGCTCGAAAAGATCAGGGTGGCGGGGCCCGGCCAGAGCCGGGAGGCGAGACGAAGTCCGAGCTTAGAGATTTCCGGGACCCAATCGGCGACTTCCTCCGGACCCTTGAGGAGCAAGGTCATGGGCCGATCGGGAGGCAGACCCCTCAACTCGCGGACTCGCGCCACGCCCTGAGGCGAAAGGGCCGATGCCGCGAGGCAATAGACGCTTTCCGTCGCAAGCCCCACGATGCCCCCCTGGGCCAGGCACGCGACGGCGCGATGGATCGCGTCTCGCGGATCGTCCATACTGGCCAGGTCGAGCCACTGCCGCGGAGAGTCGGCGTTTGACGGCGTGGAGGACGTCTGGGACATTAGCTTCGCAATCCTTGCCCGGAGTTGTTCAAAGGAGGAGGATCAGCTCCTCGACCTCGCGAATCTCGGAGTAAATCTCGTGGACTTGCTTGGCGGATTGCACCGTCATTTCCAGTGTGATCGCCATGTGTCGGCCCCCCGCGGTGGAACGGACCGAGAAGTCCAGGTCCGACTCGGCAGCCAGATGGGAGAGGGTGATTTCAAGGACCCGTTTCTCGAACTCCTTGGAGGCCGGTCCGATGGCCTTGATCGTATAAGAACCGGGGAACTGATGATTGGCTTCGAGGAGTTCGAGGTGATTCAGAGTGCGATCCTCGGGATCTGGGCTAGGTTCCATGACCGGGCTCCCAGGCAAGTTGAATGGAGGGCTGAGAAATGAGGACCATGAGATTCTACGGCCCTCTCCCAACCAAGCCAATCCAGTAGCTTGCTGGAAGTCAGTTGCCAACTCCCACGAGCATCCTCGATCGATTCCATCCGCGAAGGATGGAATCGATCGAGGAATGACCCGTCGGATGAACACGGATCAGGCACCCGGAGTGATGCGGGACGGGACGACACCGATCCCGAAAGAACGAACAAGCCGGGCTCGACGACGGATTCACATAGTCATCCGCGGATCGACGCGATGGCCGAATTGGCCCGGCCGAGTCGGGTGCGACCGACCGATTTTATTTCTTGCGATGACGGATCTTGCTGCGCATACGGCGCTTCTTGCGACCGACCTTGCGACGACCCTTTCCGCGACGACGACTTGCCATACGTTCTCCTCTGGGTGTCTGAACGAACAGAATCCGCGTGCTGCCCGATGAGTGATGAATTCGTCTGAAGTCTTCGAAGAAAAACTCCAGGGGAAACCCTAATTGTATAACCTAGATAGGTCGCGCACTCAAGGGGACCACGGAAACGGGAACTACGATCCAAGCCGGCAGGCGCCATGGAACCGGGGCTTTTCACCCGACCATGTCGACCCCTCCGAGGTCCGATCCAACGTCTGACACATGTCATTAAGGGGCGATGCTCAAGGTCCAGGTCTCGATGCAACTCATCCTCAAGCCTGCCGGGATGCGATCGTGTCGCCCGTTTCTTAAGAATGTTTATAAAATGCTGGCTGACGCAGAGCGATCGAGTTCCATTTCTTAAGAAGGTTTAGAAAGTAAGGCCCGATTCGTGGGAACACAACTTCAAAAGATCGATGAATCGGAGAGTTTCTAAAGAAAGTTAATAAAGTTCAACTGCTCGGATCAGAATCAGGCGCGATTTTGGAATAACCTGAAAATTTCTCCGAACTAAATATCAGTTAAGGACTTCCAGGTTATTCCGTGCGGTGGTTCTTGTCCAATTTAACTCTTCGGCGACCAATCCGTGTTGGCCATCTTGGAGAGGGCCAGGATCAAGGCCTGGGTTCCCTTACGGCCCATCCCCTGGGCTTCCACGGAGCGGTAAAGCTGTTCGGCGAGGGCCAGGCCGGGGAGAGGAAGCTTCATCCGCTTGGCTTCGGCCAGGGCAATCCCCACGTCCTTCAGGAAATGCTCGACGAAGAACCCCGGCTCGAAGTTGCCGACGATCATCCGGGGACCGAGGTTGCTCAGGCTCCAGGAGCCCGCCGCGCCCGTGGAGACACTTTGGAGCACGGTATTCAAATCCAGGCCGGCCTTGTAGCCGTAGAGCAGGGCCTCGCAGACCCCGATCATGTTGGTCGCGATCAGGATTTGATTGACCATCTTGGTATGCTGGCCGGCCCCGGCCGGGCCTTGATGAACGATGGTCTTCCCCATGGCTTCGAAGAGGGGCTTGAGCGACTCGACAGTTTCGGAATCGCCGCCGATCATGATCGAGAGCCTCGCCTCCTTGGCCCCGACGTCGCCGCCGGAAACCGGAGCATCGACCGATTGAACCGACTTGGCCTTGGCCGCCTCGTAAATTTCGACGGCGAGTTCTGGCTCGCTGGTCGTCATGTCGACCAGGATGGTCCCCGGCTTGGCCCCGGCCAGGGCGCCATCGTTGCCGAGGATGACTTCCCGGACATCCTTTGGGAATCCCACGATCGAGAAAATGACGTCCGAGGCTTCGGCGACTTCCTTCGGGGATTTCGCCAACTTGGCGCCGGTATCGACCAGTTTCCTGGTCTTCTCGGGGGAGCGGTTGAAAACGGTGGCCGAATAGCCGGCGGCGATCAGGTGCCCGCACATCGACGAGCCCATGACCCCGGTCCCAATCCAGCCGATTCGGGCCTGACCCGGCGCGATCTGACTTGCCATTTCAGTTCCTCAACAAGAAAACGTGCCACCTCCATGTCGCCGCGACATGACTCGTCCGCTGATCGACGACGAGCCCTCCGTCTTGAGCGCCATTGGCGGTGGCCGGTACAATCTGTCGCTTGGCCGTGATGCCCATTATAGCGGGAAGAGTCTTCGCGGATAGCAAACGGTTCTGCCATCGGCTCGGTTCTCGATCTCGGAGACTCGACGAGTCCCCGGATTCCGAGCGGCGAACTTTCCGATAACCCTAACTTATGCTCTTCTCAATCCTTACAACGAAACAAAGTCCGGTCGGCGCCGACCATCGTCGGTGATCCATCACGATCGATTTACGAGCGTCGACCCGTCGGCGACATTATCAGAAATGCCAAATACTCTCTCCTTCGTCGAAAAGTACCTCAGCCTCAAGCAGCCCGGCTCCATCTCCCCCGGCATGCTCGCGTACCTGGCGAATCTGGACAATGTCGCTCGGGTTGCCCCGGACATCGCGCGCTCGATCGTCCAGGAACTCGTCGATCAGAGGGACAACATCAAGCTGATCGCCAGCGAGAATTACTCGTCGCTGGCTACCCAGTCCGCCATGGCGAATCTCCTCACCGACAAGTACGCCGAGGGGATTCCGCGTCGTCGGTTCTACGCGGGTTGCGACAATGTCGACTCGATCGAGGAGGTCGCCGCCGCTCGGGCACGCGAACTCTTCAACGTCCCGCATGCCTACGTCCAGGCGCACAGCGGGGCCGACGCCAATCTCGTCGCCTTCTGGGCGATCCTGCGAGCCAAGGTCGAGGTCCCCAAGATGGCGGAGATTCTCGGCGTCGAGAAGCCCGAGGATCTCACCCCGGCCGACTGGACCAAGCTCCCCATCGAGAGGTGGAACCTGGTACGCCAGGCGCTGGGGAATCAGCGATTGCTGGGCATGGAGCTTTCATCCGGCGGGCACCTGACCCACGGCTATCGCCTGAACGCTTCCGGCAAGATGTTCGAAGCCCATGGCTATACGGTCGACAAGTCGACCTACCTGCTCGATTACGACGCGATCGAGAAGCAGGCCCTCGAAGTGAAGCCGCTGATCCTGCTCGCGGGTTTCAGCGCCTATCCTCGGAACATCAATTACCGCCGGATGCGTGAAATCGCCGACAAGGTCGGGGCGGTCTTCATGGTCGACATGGCGCACTTCGCCGGGCTCGTCGCCGGCAAGGTTCTGCAGGGAGACGAGAACCCCACGGCATTCGCCGACATCGTCACCACCACCACCCACAAGACCCTGCGAGGCCCGCGCGGCGGGCTCGTACTCTGCACCGAGGAATACAGGGAGCACGTCGACCGAGGCTGTCCTCTGGTGCTGGGGGGCCCGCTCCCCCACGTGATGGCGGCCAAGGCGGTTGCCTTCACCGAGGCCCTCAGCCCGGAATTCTCGGAGTATGCCCATAGGATCGTCGAGAATTCTCGGGCGTTGGCGGCCGGCTTGATCAAGGCCTGATTCAAGGTCATCAGCGGCGGGACGGATAATCATCTCGTCGTCGCCGATGTCGCGGAATCCTTCGGGATCACCGGCCGTCAGGCGGAAGATGCGGTCCGTCAGTGCGGCATCACCCTGAACCGCAACCCGATCCCATTCGACGTCAACGGCCCCTGGTACACCAGCGGCCTGCGGCTGGGGACCGCCGCCGTCACCACGCTCGGCATGGGCACCGAACAGATGGCCGAAATCGCCTCGGTGATGGGGCTCATCCTCTCCAACACCAAATCGAACAAGACCAAGTCCGGGGCGCCGGACAAATCCAAGTACAAGATCGACCCCGCGGCGCAAAAGCAGGCCACCGATCGCATCCACAATCTCCTGAAGTCTTACCCGGTCTATCCGGAGCTTGACCTGGACTTCTTGAAGTCGTCCCTGGGTATGACCAACGCCTAAGCGGGAGCCTGATTTTTCAAAGGGCAGGGGACCGGCTTGCCGTTCTCCTGCCTTTCCCTCCCATCGTCTCTCATTCCACATCAGCCTGCCCTCCTTTCCTCCCGAGTCTGCTCCCATGCCCCCCGAATCGGCGCACGAACCATCGAAGGTCGGACGGGTGCGAGCGATCGCGGTACACTCGCTCTTTTCCAGCACGCCGGGAGAGGGTCCGCCGCTGACGCTCCTCGATGTACGGGAACCTTTTGAACGCGCCCTCTCCGCGATCCGGGTCCCTCAAACGGTGCGGGACCTGTTCGTGCCGATGGGAGAGGTGGTCGCGCGGGTCGAGGAAATCCGCGATGCGGCGAACGACGGCCCGATCGTGATCTACTGCCATCATGGTGTGCGGTCGTTGGCGGTGGCCAACTGGCTGGCCAGCCAGGGATTTGCCCACGTCTGCAACCTTGAAGGGGGGATCGACGCCTGGTCAACGGAGGTCGATCCTACCGTGCCGCGTTATTAACCCGATGTTTCGGCACGAGGAATCGTGGGTTACGGCTTGAGATCGGGAG
>CALKTZ010000763.1 GCA_937997355.1 uncultured Planctomycetales bacterium
CAGGAGCCGAGTCGAGGACCGAGCGGCCGACGAGGCCATCGAGTGCCGGACCCGCGAGATCGGCCGCGAGCTATTCCGGCGCATCGGCTCGGGGCCTCGGATCTGGCAACGGGCGTGGTGGGAAGGCCATTTCATCAACTGGATGCTGGCCGATCCCAGGGTTCGCGCCCAGCTCTTCCGGTTCATCGACGTGTTGCCCGCCCTCAAGACCCCCGCGACGACGAGGCGGCACCTGGCCGAATATCTCGCCGAGGGGGGCGACCGGGTCCCCTGGCTGCTGTCGACGGCGGTCCGGCTCTCCCCCGAGGGGACGCTGCGAGGAGATTGGCTCGCCTGGTCGGCGCGCGAGGCGGCGTCGCTGATGTCCCGCAAGTTCATCGCGGGGGCCACTCCCGGCGAGTCGTTGAAGACGGTCATGGCCCTGCGACGGCGTCGGCTCGCCTTCACGGCCGACCTCCTCGGCGAAGCGGTCATCAGCGAGGCGGAGGGCGATCGCTATCAGCAGACCTGCCTGGAGATCCTCCGAGGGCTGGCGCAGCCGCTCGCCGAGGCCCCCGAGATCCCCCTCATCGACCGCGACGACCGGGGGCCGATCCCCCGGGTCAATCTCTCCATCAAGCTGAGCAGCCTGACTCCGCACTTCGACCCGATCCATCCCGACGTGACCATTCGCGAGGTCGCCGAACGGTTCCGCCCGATCCTCCGGACCGCCCGCGAGCGGGACGCCTATGTCCACGTGGACATGGAGCAATACGCCTATCGCGACCTGACGATCGAGCTGTTCCAGGCGGTCCTGAGCGAGCCCGAGTTCCGCGATTGGCCCGACGTCGGGATCGTGATCCAGGCGTATCAGCCCGACGCCTACCATCTCCTGGAACGGCTCCGCGACTGGTCGAGCCGCCGAGGCGCCCCGATCACGGTCCGCCTGGTGAAAGGGGCCTACTGGGATTACGAGGTGCTCACCGCCCGGCGTTTCGGCTGGCCCGAGCCGGTCTATCTCGAAAAATGGCAAAGCGACGCTTCCTACGAACGCTGCTCGCGGTTCCTCGTGGACAACCATGTGTACCTGCGCCCGGCGTTCGGCAGCCACAACGTCCGGAGCCTGGCCCACGCGATCGCCTCGGCCGACGTGAAGGGCCTGCCCAAATCGGCCTACGAGCTCCAGGTCCTCCACGGAATGGGGGACGTCATCGCCGACGCCCTGGCCGACCGCGGGCACCGGGTCCGCGTCTACACCCCCTACGGCGCGATGCTGCCGGGGATGGCCTACCTCGTCCGCCGGCTCCTGGAAAACACCTCGAACGATTCCTTCATCAAGGCCAGCTTCACCGATCAAATCGAGGAACTGCTCAACAAACCCGAGGAGGTTGGAACGATGTTCACCCGGACCAAACCATCCCCCCCAAGAACCACGGCGACGGCCGTGCCCCCGTCGCTGCCCCCCTTCCGCAACGAGCCGACGGCCGACTTCGCCCAGGCCGAGAATCGTGAAGCCATGCGGGTGGCCCTGGAGGGGGTCCGCAAGACGCTCGGGTCGCGCGATGAACATGGTGTTCTCACCGGCCATCCCGCGACCATCGAGCCGATCGTGGGGGGCACGACCGTGCCGATCGACCAATCGCGGTGGGTCGACCTCCTCAGCCCGAACGATACCCGGTTGATCGTGGCCCGGGTCGGAAACGCCGACGTCAGCCTGGTCGATCGCGCCATGGCCTCGGCCCGCGCCGCCGCGTCGAGCTGGGCGGCAACCCCGGCCCGCGATCGGGCCGCCGTGCTGGTGAAGGCCGCCGCGATCATGCGGGAACGCCGGTTCGAGCTGGCCGCGCGCGAGATCTATGAATGCGCCAAGCCCTGGAAAGAGGCCGACGGCGACATCTGCGAGGCGATCGACTTCTGCGAGTTCTACGCCCGGGAGATGATCCGCCTGAGCGAGCCCCGGCATCGCGACGTACCCGGCGAGACCAATTTCACCGAGCACATCCCGCGAGGGGTCGCGGTGGTCATCCCCCCCTGGAACTTCCCCCTGGCGATCCCCTGCGGGATGACGTTCTCCGCGCTGGTCGCCGGCAATCCGGTCGTGCTCAAGCCGGCCGAGCAATCGCCGGCCATCGCCTGGCACCTGGCCCGCATCCTCTTCGAGGCGGGGCTCCCCGCCGATGTGCTCCAGTTCCTGCCGGGAGAGGGCGAAACGGTGGGCGCGGCCCTCGTCAATCATCCGGACGTCGACATCATCTCGTTCACCGGCTCGCGCGACGTCGGGCTCCTGATCAACCGCCAGGCCGCCGAGATCAAGCCGGGGCAGGACCACGTCAAGCGCGTGATCGCCGAGATGGGGGGGAAGAACGCCAGCATCATCGACGACGACGCCGATCTCGACGAGGCGGTCGTCGGCGTGATCGGCAGCGCCTTCGGCTACTCCGGCCAGAAGTGCTCGGCCTGCTCGCGCGTGATCGTGCTCGAAGGGATCTACGATGCCTTCGTCGCCCGGCTCGCCGAGGCGGCCCACTCGATCAAGGTCGGACCCGCCGACGATCCCCAGACCCTCGTCGGCCCCGTCATCGATGCCGACGCCCGCGCCCGAATCGGGCGCTATCAGGAGCTGGCGGCCTCGGAGGGGCGCATCGTGTACCGAGGGGAGATCGGCGACCTGCGAGACCGGGGGCATTATGTCGCGCCGTTGATCGTCGCCGACGTCGATCCCAGGGCGAGGCTCGCCCAGGAGGAGATCTTCGGCCCGGTCCTGTCGATCATCAAGGCGAGGGATCTCGGAGACGCGCTGCGGATCGCCAACGGGACCCAGTACGCCCTGACGGGGAGCCTCTATTCCCGGAGCCCGGCGAACATCGAGCGGACGAAGCGGGAGTTCCGCGTCGGGAATCTCTACATCAACCGAGGGACCACCGGCGCGATGGTCGATCGCCAGCCGTTCGGCGGATTCAAGATGTCGGGGATCGGCACCAAGACCGGCGGCCCCGACTCCCTGCTCGAATTCCTGCTCACCCGATCGATCACCGAGAACACCATGAGGCGTGGCTTCGCGCCGGAGGAGTGAACGACCTTCACCAGACCAGACCGGGGCAGGCCGAAGCGGAAACGGGGACAGGCACGCGGAGTACCGTCGAGCCTGTCCCCGTTTCCGCGCACGGAGGCGGGTGGATCAGGAGGAGAAGATCGGCCGATGGCCGTTCCGGTTTTCCCTCGGTTGCGGCTGAGCCTGGAAGCCGGCTCGCCACTGGAAGGGGAGTCGCTCTTGGCGGGTCAGGAGCCGGATCGAGAGGCCCGGCCTGGCGACTCCCTGGCGGAACCGCTTGAATGCCGTCTCGGCCTGGATGACGTCGGGATAGCTCATCCAGCCGACGAAACGCCCTTCCTCGATGCAGGAGCGGGACGCCATCGGCCCCGCGCCATGCTTGAGGCTCTCGAAGACGTCGATCACGGATCGGAGGGTTGCCGGGGCCTCGGGATGGTCGATGGCGTCATCAATGGCCGAGGCCGGCGGCCAGGAGACGATCAGGCAGACGCTGAGGGTCGATTCGCCCGGCTCCTCGACGATGGTCGGATCATCCCGGGCCGATTCCGGCTCGGAAACGAAACGGATCCAGACGAGCTCGACTTCCACCGTCTTGAACGAGAGCAAGGCTTCCGCGCTGGGGGTCCGATGGGGCTTCGCCGTCGCGCCCGCCCCTTTCCCGCGATCGAAATCGGCACGGCGGCGACTCTTCCCTTCCGCGGCGGTATCCCCGGACCTTCGCCCGCGACGCGGGTGGAACCAGCGGACGGCATTGGGCCAGATGTGGGTCAGCCAGGACGATTCGATCTCGATCTTCCCCGAGGATTCCGGATCTTCGCCATCTTCTTCGGCCCGCGGACGGCTCGGATTCGAAGCCTCGCCGGGATGCCGGGTCCAGGGATCGGCATCTCGCCGCCATCCGCCTGCATTCTCGCCCGAGGTCCCATCCCGGCCTGCGGCCTCGATCGGGTATCCCGACCGATCCGAATCGACGAGAAGCGACTCGTAGGCCTGCTGGACCATCCGGAATGCCCATTCGTCCCCGCCGAGATCGGGATGGTATTTCTTCGATTTCTCTCGGAACGCCGCCCGGATCTCATCCGGAGACGCATCGCGGTCGACGCCGAGCACCGTCCAGGGATGAATTTGAAGTGGCGGAGCCATGATGGTGATCGAACATCCTTCCGTGCGGAGGCCTACTCTCTATACGTATCAATTCGTGTTTTCGTGCCGAAAAACTCCATCATTTCGAACGACGCGACGCCTCGAGAAAATGGACTTTGCCGCCTGCACGGAGATGAAACGATCCAGAGATTCGAAACATCAAGAATTACGAGTCATTCTATGAAAAGAGCACATCTCGTGCCATGGGTCGATTTTTACACATTGACAGGGATGGTGTAGGTTATGGGATAGTGAAAGCTTGACACTCTCCGAGGCATTTGCGTTCGGATAGTCGGAGAATTCCGCCCCGAGGTTCAAGACCGAGTGGGCCGAATTCCATCCGACGTCGTATATCCTTCAGGGACGCGGTTTGATTCTCTCGATGGCGATTCCAGATCCGGCACGAAGAGGGCTCGGTCGATGGCTTGGAATTGGATTCAGGAACGATTGACGCAAGTGGGGAAATCCCTCCAAGACGGAGCCGCCCGGCTGCTCGGAAACGGCCCCCTTTCGGACGCCGAAGGGGTGGAACGCTGGATTGCAAGGATGGAACGGACCCATCGGGTCCGGCCGCTCAGGGTCCGGCGAGAAAGCGACCCTCGGTACATCTCTCGCGTCAAATCGCGATGAAAGCCTTCCCGCCCTTGCAAGCATGGGAGAATTAGGCCGATGGGACAGAAAACGCTCGAAGGCACCTGGGAGGAAATCTCTCTCCACGCGAGCGAACTCCTCGGCCGGAAAGTCAGGGTTACCGTGCTCGATGAGCCGGACCCGAAGGTGACACTGGATAAGGCACTCGCTCACCTCATCTCCGCCGCCGAGCAGTTGGCCGACACACTCCCTCCGAAAGACTCCTCCCCGGCCGACGCATGGTCCGAGGGGGTCGAAGAGAAATTCCGCAAGCAAGGATTTATGCTTTGACTTTGTGCGATGCCGGTCCGCTCTTTGCTCTGGTCGATCGGCGACAGGCCGAATTGCACAGGCGTTGCAGGCAAGCCCTCTTTCGACTTTCGGCACCGCTCGTCACCACCTGGCCAGCCTTCACCGAAGCCATGTACCTGGCACATCGCTCGGGCGGCTGGGCGATGCAAAACATCCTCTGGCAGTACGTGCGTGAAACGCTCCTCATCTCCACGAGTTGGGAACAGAAGAGACCTCGCGAATGAGCATCCTGATGGAGCAGTACCGGGACACACCGATGGACCTGGCCGATGCGTCACTGGTTGCCACGGCAGAACAAAGAGGGCTGAGCCAGATTTTCACCCTCGACCATCATTTCCGCATCTACCGCCTGGGTGGTGCCCGCTCATTCGAGGTCGTCCCCAACTCCTCCGGCGAATGACCGAACGTCCAAGGCTCTCGCCTTCCATGTTCGCGGGGGAGGCGTCGTGGGCGGCTCTAGCCGCGATGGGCGTTGCCGCTTATGATGCTGAAGAATTGTTGAACCACACCGCGGGCCAGGAGTTGGATCGTGATCACGCCTCCCCGAGCCGCTTGCCAGGGTCCCGCGCGGATCACGCGTCGAGAGATGGTGCAAATCGGCGGCAGCGCCGCGTTGGGCCTGACCCTCCCGCAATTGCTCCAGGCCGATACCGCTCGCGGGGGCATGCCCGACGGCTCGGGATTCACGCCCAGGGCCGATGCGTGCATCATCATCTTCCTGAACGGCGGCCCCAGCCAGCTCGACATGTGGGACATGAAGCCCGACGCGCCGGTCGAGATCCGGGGCGAGTTCAAGCCGATCGCTTCGAGTCTGCCGGGGGTCCAGGTTTCCGAGCATCTCCCCCGTTTCTCTCGCCAGGTTCATCTGGGGACCTTGATCCGCTCGGCCCATCACAGCGTGAACAACTCGCACGCGGCGGCCGTTTATTGCAGCCTGACCGGGCACGATCGGGGCGAACTGGGGGGAGGGTTCTCCCCCAACGACAACCCGGCGATCGGGTCGGTCGTCGGGCTCTGCCGCCCGCCGGTCCGGCCGGTCATTCCTTACGTCTCGCTCCCCTACATGACGGCCGAAGGGGCCGGGGGACCACCGCAGCCCGGCTTCTTCGGCGGCTGGCTGGGCCGATCGTACGACCCGCTGTTCGTGCTCAAAGACCCCAGCGCCGGCGACTTCGCCATGCCCGAGCTGTCGCTCCCGGCGAACATCGACGCCGCGCGGTTCGAATCGCGCAAGCGGCTTGAATCGGAAATCGGCGGGCTCCCTCCCGGCCTGGAACGCCATCGACGCCTTGGCGACCTGAGCCGATTCCAGGCACGCGCCTACGACCTGCTCGCCTCGCCCGCGACCCAGAATGCCTTCCGGATCGACCGGGAAGATCCCAGGACCCGGGATCGCTACGGCCGGAATATCTACGGCCACAGCGTCCTGCTCGCGAGGCGGCTCATCGAGGCCGGGACCCGCGTGGCCTGCATCTCCTGGGCGCCCGACGCCAACGCCACATGGGACACCCACGGCAACAACTTCAAGACCCTCAAGAATAAGCTGCTTCCTCAGCTCGACGCGGCCCTCTCCAGCCTGCTGGAAGACCTGGTCGTGCGCCGGATGCTCGAACGGACCCTGGTCGTGGTGATGGGGGAGTTCGGCCGGAGCCCGAAGGTGAACGCCGCCGCCGGCCGCGACCACTGGAACTTCGGATACGGCCTGTTCCTCGCGGGGGGCGGCGTCAAGGCCGGTCATGTCCACGGCGCCAGCGACAAGATCGCCGCCCGGCCGAAGAGCGATCCCGTCACCCCGCCGAGATCATCGCCACCGTCTATCGCTGCCTCGGCATCTCCCCCGACCTGGAGCTTCACGACCAGCTCAATCGCCCGCTCACGGTCGTCCCCAACGGACGACCGATCCTGGACGTGCTGGCCTGACGCGGCATGGGGTGCCCGTCACTTGCCGACGGGTTCGGGCTCGACCCTGGCTCCTGCTTTCGCCTCGGCCTTGTCACCTTGCGGATCGTCGGCCACGCCCTTATCCCTGGCCTCGCCGTTTGCTCCCGGGCTCTCCTCGCCGTTCTCCGCACTCCCTTGCGCGTCCTTGTTCTTCCCTCGGCGCGACTGGCCTTTCGACGCATCGCCGGCGATGAGATTCTTCCCCTCGGCCGTGACATCCCCGCCCGACATGTTCCGCACATGCTGCATCGTCTCGTCGAGCGGCTTCACCTCGGCCGCCGCCGCCGCCGCCTTCGAGTCATGATCGAGGTTGGCCTTGGCCTGCGTCGGGGTGACCACCGGGGCATGGTCGATCGGCTCGTTGGCGCGAATCCGCCCGTACGAGCCGGGTTTCGCCGCCTCGACCTGCTTCGGCTCGGAGGACTCCATCTTGAAGACCGCCGCGGGGGGCCGAATCCCCGCCTGCTGGAGAGCCACCTTCGCCTTGAGCTTGGCGTCGCTGTTGACCTTGAAGCCGTCCACGTTGCGGGTCGGCATCCAGTAATACGCCCGGAGCCTCACGCCGGCCGGGGTGAGCTCCTCCACCAGGGCCCGAGGGGGAGGGTCCTTCAGGATCGCCTCGTGTTCGAGGAGCGTGGCGCCGATCAGGTCGGTCGCCTGAACGGTGGAAACCTCGTAGGGGATGAGGATGTCGAAGGTGCCCCGGGAGCTTGAGGCGGCCGATGCGTTGGTCACGATCTCCTTGAAGACCATGGCGTTCGGGATGCGCACCGTCTTCCCTTCGAGGGTCAGCAGGATGGTGGCCCGGGTGTTGAGCCCCTTCACCACCCCCGCCTGCCCGGCGACCTCGACATAATCGCCGATCTGGAACGGGCGGCGCGTGCTCAGCAGGATCGAGGCGATGAAGTTCTCCGTGATGTCCCGGAACGCGAAGCCCACGGCCAACGCGGCGACCCCCGCCAGCCCGAAGACCGACGCGACCGCCGAGGCCACGCCGAAAACCTGGAGCGCCGCCAGCATCCCCGCCGCGATGATCACCAGGCCGATGATCGACCCGAGGACCGATCGCAGCATCACATTCTCCGTGAACGGCGCGAGCAACGTCTCGCTGAACCGCGCGAACAGCCGGGCCGCCGTGAAGGTGCCCAGGAAGATGACGACCGAGAGCAGGAACAGGAGCCAGCTTTGCGCGATCGAGCTTCGATAGCGCCTCAACTGCTTGAACAATTGCTCCGAGGCCGAGAGGACCTGGGCATCGGTCTTGAGCTGATTGGCGACGAAGACCACCCCTTCCACCTTCAACGCGACCTGCCCGAGCCGGTCGCGCACCTCCTCGTCCTCGACATGCCCGGTGAGCGTCACCACGCTGCCGTCGACGTCGGCATGGACCGAGTACACGCCGGGATACTTCGCCAGCGTCTCTTCGAGGAAGTCCTTGATCTTGAACTTGTCGACCGGCTTCTCCACGTCGATCGTGGCGGTCGACTCGGCGACCGTCGCCTGGGGATTATCCTTGGTCGGCGCGGCGACCTTCTGCTTGGGGGCGGCGGGCGCGGAGGCCGCCGGGACGGGCAGGCCCGGGATGGTTTGAGCCCCGGCCGAGCCGGCCCCGTACGGGGCCGCCACCGAGAGCAGGACGAATGCCACTCGCCACGCGCGAATTGTCCTGGATTGGCTGAAGAATTCCATCAACGAGAATGACCTCCCTGCGAAACCAGTCCTCCAGGATGCCCGAAATTCCGCATCGACGGCGATGGGCAAGGCCGGAGGCAATCAAGGGCGAAGGGGAGTGCAACCTTGATGCCTTTACGGCTTCAAGTTTCCGGGCATTCCGCACCATTCGCCAGGCGCATCCGCCAAATCCCTCTCATTTCGCACGTTGGGTCGCCAGGAATTCCACCAGGTCGCGGAGTTCTCGCTTGCTGAGCTTGTTCACGAGGTCGGCCGGCATGGCCGAGGGGCCTCGTTTGCGCTCCTCGATGCTCTCCTTGGGGATCGCCACGAGCTTCCCTTCGGCCGTCATCAGGCGCACTTCCCGGTCGTCCTCGCCGCGGAACACGCCCGTATGCACCTTCCCATCGCTGGTCGCCAGCACGATCGATTCGAATCCCTGCGCGATCTTCTGGTCGGGCCTGGCGATCGATTCGAGCAACTCCTCGCGCTTCAAGCGAGACCCGACCGCCGAAAGATCGGGGCCGACCTCGCCACCGGCCGTCTGCCCATCGCCGGGGTTCCTGACCTTGTGACAGCGGAGGCAATAGACGTCGGCCTTCGAAAGGAAGACCTGGCTTCCTCGACGCGAGTCTCCTCCCTCGGCCGCGTCGCGGTAGGCCCCGAGGGGATCGGACTTCGCCAGGGTCTCCTGATATCGCTTCAGCCCGGCGTTCAATTCCGCTTCGTTCCGGGCCGAGACGGCCTCCGCGAGATCCAGTCGAATCTCGGGAGGAACCTTGCCGGCGTTCAGGCGGTCGAGCCAGTCGGCCAGTGTCTTCGAGACGGCCGAGCCGGGGATGCCGCCGAGGATTTCCAGCGCCGCCTGCCGTTCCGCCGTCGAGCCGGTTTCCAGCATCTGCCCCAGCGTGGCGACCGCCCGCGCGGGCTCGATCCTGGTCAAGACGCGGAGGGCCGCCGTGCGGGCTTCGGAACCTCCCAGGGCAAGGGCGCGTCGGGCCGCCTCGATTTTTTCCGGGGCGTTCAAAGCGTCCAGCGCCAGGATCGCCTCGGCCCGGGTCGCGTCGGCCCGCTTCGAGTCGACCGCCAGCGCCAGGAGCTCCCGGGAATAGTTCGACATCCCCAGGGAGGAGGACGCCTTCGCACCGGCGAGCCGGATCGGCTCGGGGGCCGACGTGAGCAGGATGCCGAGCCTGGGCAGCAAGGCGTCGGCGGCGTCCTTCGCGGGGCGCTCGCCGATCGGCCGCCAGAGGCCGACCACCTTGTCGCGGCCGGATGGTTTGGCCCATTCGGCGAGGAGCTTCAGGGCGAAGAGGCGAGTCCCTTCCGGGAGATCCGGCCGGCCGGCGATCTCCGCGATCCCCGCCGCGCCGACCAGGCCCCCAAGCCGGTAGTTGGCGTTGAGCACCCGGCGGAAGAGGGTGTCCGGGGCATTCGCGGGGAGTTTCAGGGAAGCCAGCTTGCTCATGGCTCCGTTGATCGGCGTGTCGTTGATCGCCCGGGCCGCTTCCATGACCAGGCCGCTGTCGGGATCGGCGAGGAACCGCGCCACCTCGGGAGATCCGAGCCGCCGGAGCGTCAGCAAGATACCCATCCGAACGGCCGCCGATCGATCGTTCGCGTACTCCAGAAGCCCCGGGATGTGATGCAGGCCGGTCAGCCCCATCACGGCGGCGTGCCGGATCGTGGGGTCGGCATCGCCGGCATCGCGGAGCAAGGCGAGGAGCGGCGCGGTGGCCTCGACGTTGCCGAGCTTCCCGAGCGCCATCGCGGCGAAGAGGCGGACTCTCGGCGAATCGTTCGGGAGGAGCCCGACCAGGCCGTCGAACGCCCGGGATTCGCGAAGGTCGCCGAACAATTGGGCCGTCTGCGCGGCAACCTCCGGCTCGCTCCGATCCTTCAACAATTTGCCCAGGGAATCCCAGAGGCGAACCGTCGAATCGTTCCGGGCGATCTGCCCGAGCCCCCAGATCGCGTGGATTCGGGCCAGGAGGGGATTCGATCGTTCGGTCGCAACATCGACCAGAACACCCTGAGCCCCCTTGCCCCGCGCGGCCAGCTCGAATTGCGCCTCCTGGCGAACCCGCGCGTCGGCATGCCCCAGGAGCTTCGCGAGTCCCTCGGGCGATCGCGCGGTCATCCCCTCGGCGAGCAGGCGTTTGACCTCGGCGACTCGCGAGTCGTTCCTCTTCGTCGGGTCGACGATGCGGAACAACCGCCCCTTGTTCGGCTTATCCCAGCCCTCGACCCAGTCCGAGATGTAGAGGCCGCCGTCCGGGCCGAAATCGACGTCGGTGGCCAGCGTCGACCAGGCGAATTCCTCGGATTCGACCAGCTTGAACGAGGCCCCATTCGGCTCGACGCCGAACGCGCGAACGCCGCTCTGGCCGCTCGCCCCCCGGAAGTCGGCCAGGAAGAAATGCTCCTTGTAACGGTCGGGGAGCAGCGAGACGCCCGGCTCGCGGACCAATCCCGAAGGCCCGTCGGAGATGTTGGCGATCGGCGGCACGATGGAGGCGGCCTGTCCCTTGAAATGGGGATACCAGAGCTTCTCCTCGTTCCAGGGGCCTCGGCTCACGGGGCTTTCGATGAACTGATAGCCGATCCGCCAGCCGCTATCCCCCCCTTCGAGCAGGTGGACCCAGCGCGCCTTGTCGCCGCTATCCGAATTGTTGTCGCAGGTGAAGAGATTGCCGAAGCGATCGAAGGCAAGCTCCTGCGGATTCCTCAGCCCATAGGCGAACACTTCCAGGTTCCGTCCGTCAGGCTCGCAGCGGAGGACCGAGCCGGTATCGACGACTTCCAGGACAGTCCCCTCTTTGGTTTTGACGTTCAGCCCCCGGTCGCCGATGGTGAAGTAGATCCTGCCATCCGGGCCGAACTTCAAGCCGTGGAGGTCATGACCCAGGAAGCCGACGTGGACGCCGAAGCCTTCGTGCAACACCTCGCGCGAGGCCGCCGGGCCTTCTCCGCCGTCATCCCGAAGCTTGACCAGCCAGGGGATGCAGGCGAACCAGACGTCTCCCTTGCGAGCCAGGAGCCCCGCGCCGATCCCGGCCGCGGCCGAGTTGAAGCCGTCGGCGAAGAGGGAGGCCGAGTCGGCCTTGCCGTCGCCATCGCGATCGACGATCCGGCGGATTCGGTCATGCTCGGTCTCGTAGGTCTTGAACTTCTCCCTCAGATGCTTGCGGTACATCGCCACCCGATCGGCGACGGTCCGGCTGGCGAGGTCGTCATCGAGCCAGTCCATGTGCGAACGGATGTCGGTCACCCCCGCGTGATGCCGGAAGGTCTCGGCGACATACGCCCGGCCCTTTTCGTCGAAGCAGAATGCGACCGGATTGGCCAGCATGGGCTCGGCGGCGAACAACTCGACCTCCAGCCCCTTGGGCACGCGGATCGTGCGAATCGCCCGCGCGGCCTCGTCGGAGGCCGGGGCGACCTTCGGCGCGTAAGTCGCGCCGGAAGGTTCGACGGCCCGGGCCGAAGTCGTGATCGTCAACAGGATGGCGGCGAGGCCGAACGCCGAGAAGAATCGAACGCGAAACGGGTGCATGCTCATAAGGTGGACCGTGCGGAATTCGGGGGAAGGAGGACGGCGAGGAGGGTCCGAAGGAGGCTCGCCTTGTGTGTGCGGGATTAGCCCAGGATACGATGCCGGCTCGCCGGTTTGGAAGCCCGGATTGCGTCGCGACCGGGATCGGCGAGATGGCGAGAATTTGGGGAACATTGCGGAGGCATCGAGGTTCTGATCTATTGACAACTGTCAGAATTCATGCCGGGTCCGCACCTGATTCAATCGCGGAAGTTCGTCGACGATGAAGAACGAAATCTTCGATGAGTCGCTACGGAACGCGATTCGAATATTGCTCCTACGCCTGATGGATTGCACGGCCATCGGCCTGGCGATGGCCCTGACAGCCTATCTCTGCGCCTATTACAATTTTCGGGACAGCGACAACTATCATCGGGATCAGGATTATGCGCTTCGGCAGCTCGCCGAATGGAAAAAGGCGATCGACGTTTATCATCAAAAGAATGGGAAATATCCCAGGGATGCCGATGAGCTGAAACAAGGCCCGCCGCCGCTATCCTGGATGGACGACCGCGCCTTCCCCCCCGATCCCTGGGATCATCCTTACCAGTATCTACCGAAAGGCAATGGCTACGCGATTCTGTCATGGGGGCGCGACGGCAAGAGCGGCGGCGAGGGATTCGATCACGATCTGGCCGTTACTGACCGATCTCAGATCGGCGATGGTGTCAGCTGGCGTCAATCCGTCGATGTCCCGACCCTGCGACAATTCACGACCGACTACCCAACGCATGGGATGCGGTTGCCGTGCGGCCTG
>CALKTZ010000764.1 GCA_937997355.1 uncultured Planctomycetales bacterium
AGATACGGCGGCAACGCCGCGACCCCCGAGCTCTATCGGTCGCTCGTCGAACAAATCGCCGTTTCGATCCGGCAAGGCGGGTATGAACTCGTCCATGCCAACACGCTACAAGCCTACTGGGCCGTGGAGGCGGCCCGGGAAGCGGGAATCCCCTCGGTCTGGAGCATCCACGAGAGCGAGCCCTGGCAGACTTATTACGACGGCCTGCCTCCGAAGATCGCCGCTTCCGCGCTCGCCTGCATGACCTATCCTTACCGGGTGGTCTTCACGGCGGAGAGCACGGCAAGGGTTTGGGACGATCTCGCCTCCGGCAACAATTTCGGGCTGATCCACTTCGCGCTCGACGCGCCCCGGTTCCAGGCCGAGCTCGCCGAGATCGATCGGAACGCGGCCCGGGCTCAACTCGGCTTGAAGGAGGGGGAAGTCTGCATCCTCCTGCTCGGGACGATCTGCAAGCGGAAGGGGCAGCACGACCTGCCCAAGGCCATCGCCCGGCTTCAGAATTCCGTCGCCGATCGCGTCCGGTGCATCATCGTGGGGGCCGAGGGGGAGCCGGAGTACAATCGACGGCTCGGGGAGATCATCGCCCGGATGCCCGTCGATCGACAGGATCGAATCCAGGTCGTCCATGGGGCCAAGGATACGGCGAAGTACTGGGTCGCCGCCGATCTCTTCTGCTGCACCTCGCGAATCGAGAGCTATCCTCGGGTGGTCCTGGAAGCGATGGCGGCGGGGCTGCCCCTGATCTCGACGCCGGTTTATGGGATCGTGGAACAGGTCAGGGATTCGGTCAACGCGCTCCTGTATCAGCCCGGAGACATCCCGGCCTTGACGAAACATCTCACGACGCTCGTGACGAACAAGCCCAGGCGCCTCGCCTTCGGCGAGGCCGCCCCCTGGGTCCTCCGAGGCTTGCCCGATCCTCAACGGATGGATCGGCTTTACCTCGAAACGTTCCAGGCCGCCGCGGAAAGCTCCGTCCCCGATCGATTCGAGCATTCGAAGGGACTAGGGCGTCGGCTCGGCCGCGGAGTTCGCCGCATCCCGGGCGCATCCGCCGTCGCGCGTTGAGGCTGAAAACAGGGGGAAAGCCATCGACAAAATCGGCCTGGCCGTCCCTTTCGGAAATGTCATTCCGGGGCGGTACCAGGCCGTTTCGTCGAGGAGCAAACGAAGTCGAAGTCAGACCTGCCCGACGCTTCGCCAGATGCGTCGCAAGGTCGGGTTGTGCGACAGCGAGACGTGCAGCGAGGCGCTCAGTCGATTGGAGAGCATCGCCTTCCGGAAGAGGCACTTGAACAGGTACCCCGGACTCTCGAATTCGCGCTCCAATTGATCGACCCGATGGGCCAGTTCTTCCCCCTCCGCCGTCCGATGGGTCACGGTTTCTTGGAGTTGGCGATTGAGGCTTTCCAATCCCTCGATTCGCGAGTGGAGCGAGAGAAGCGAGTGATTCTCCGCTTCAAGCGTCTTGATTTGCGAGTCCAGGAGTTCGATTTGCGCCTTGAGGGTGACGATTTCGGGGGGCTGAAGATCGAGTGCATCGAAGATCCTGGTCCGGAGCGCGGTCTCCGAATGAAGATGGAGCGCGAGCCCGGACGCGTCGAGCGGCGCGACATTGATCCATTCGGGGAGCTCGATCAATCGGGGGACCTTCAACGATTCCGCCAGCGCGTAGGGGAACGAGGGATTGCCGATGAAGAGCGCGGCGCCGGTCAGGATTCGTGCAAGCTGCGTGAAGTCGGCCGGTTTCAGGAAGGCGCCCGGGATTTGAGTCTTGTGGATCAGGTCTTCTTCCACCCCGACGAAGATGAGATTCTCCGGCGGGACGTCTCGCAGGAGCGAGGCGTAGTAGGCGTCGTCCCAGCGTCTCCAACGCTTGGTCAGGCTGACGACGATGTACGGGCTCCGGATTCCCTCGGGCAGGTCGGATTCCCGGCAAGGTTCGCTCTGGAGCCAGCGCTTCGACCCGTCCACGCGAATGCCGAAAGGGAGCGCATGCCTGTGGATGAGGTGGGAGTGCGGGTCGGCGCACGTGACCCGGAACGCATCGAGGACCAGATCGACCCCGATCGTCCGCGGGTCCGCGTATTCGAAGGGGATCTGGGTTTGGATCACGCTGACCCGACGAATCCCCCCCTGGCCGAGGAGCAGGGGGGCGACCTTGAGCGCGGCGTCGCGCGTCATCACCCTGCCGGCGAATGCGGGATCCGAGCAGATATTCAGGATGAAATGGGTTGCGCCCAGGGAGAAGGCGGTCGGCAAGGAGTAGATGACGTCGCCGATATTGCCGGAGTGGAGCGCGCGGACCGGCCCCCTCGGAGAATCCTCGTCGCGACCCAGATCCAGGATCGGCTGGAATAGATCGAAAAGTTTCATCGTACTCCTCCCTGCACGGCGCCGGCCTCGGGGACGAACTGGTCGATGAAGGGTCCCAGGATGCTCAGGTAGCGGTCGAGCGTCCGCCGCTTGAAGTCCATGATCGCCCTCGACTTCTCGGCGCAGACTTCCGGCGTCTGCCCCTCGATCCATTCGACGGCGTCGTCGAATTCGAGGCAAGGGAGCAGGTCCCCGAACGGCCTGGCCGCGTCGTTCAGTCGATCGCTGCCGAAATCGAACAGCCCCGCGGGGGTCCCGCAAGAAAGGCTCGCGATCCCGCCGTGCAGCCGGGAGGCGAGCAAGACCCGCGTCCGCTCCCGGAAATGCTCGATGTAATCCAGGGGCTCGTAACTGTAGAAGATCGGCGTGTGCCTGTTGAGGCGGGAGAAGCGGACGAACTCATCGATATAGTGCGCGACGAAATGAGTCTCCGAGAGGGGGGACATCTCTTGCATGTAGCGGTGGAGCTGCTCGACGAATGCCGAAGGGGCCGATTGATTCTCCACGCAATCCCCCTGGACGTTGATCGTGGGGGGCGTCTGCTCGAAGGATTCGAGCGGGCGGGGATCTTCGGCGGGAGAGCTGAAGAAGGCCGGGCAGGGGAGCAGGATCGCCTTCTCGGATTCGAGCTGCTCGTTGACCTCGGCGGCCAGGACGGGATTCCGGCAGATGATCAGCGAGTTCTCTCGCATGAAGATTTCGCGTTCATGCGGGGCGAACTCAAAACCCGGGCCGGTCCCGCCGACTCCGATCGCGAGCAGGGGGACGTCGGGATGGCGGAGCAGCTCCCGATAAATCCGCTCCACGGGCTTTCCGAACCACTCGGGAGTCCCCGCCAGCACGACCAGGTCGATCAGGTCCAGCGAGGGATCGATGGCGGAATTCGTGAGCAAATTCGGCTTGAGGTACGCGTCTCTCCAGCGATCGACGAACAGGTCGGGATTACGATTCCAAAGGACGTAATGAATCGTCTGGCCGAACAGCCTCTGCAAGAGTCGACGCACTCCCAGCAGGATGAATTCGTCGCCCGGATTCCACTGCCGGGAACTGCTAATAAGCACGTTCACATGCATATTAAACCCTTTTGCATCCATGCACGTCCTGGTCGCCAGGCCGGCTCCTCGTCCCGATCCGCGATTCGAGTAAGCAAGGTCCTTTTCGGTACTTGCGACACGATCGCGTTTCCACGCCCTATCATCGGTCGGCGATGAGGTTGAACGACAGGCGTTTTCTCCAATCTCACTGATTCGCCCATTCCGACAGCAGCGAGCGAATACGGAGAGCGCCAGAGTTAATAGCGCCGAACCGCCCCCGACCGGCCCCGTTTCTTCAAATTGTTCGGGCCGGTAAGATGCTCACGAACAACCTCCTTGTCGATTTTCGCGAACGCATGTTCGAGACGAGACGTTTTCCGGGCGGAATTTGAAATCGGTCTTCCGCGGCTTCATGCGGGAAGGAGCGATCGATCTCCCTTCGATCCGCTTCATGGAGGATCGTAGCGGAAATTGTGAAAAAAGTCGTTCCTGAAATGGATCGTCGCCGGACATTTCTCGGGCCGGGCCTTTGTGGCTTGACCCGATTCCGCCGTGTTGCTTGAATCACGATTCGAACGAAGCCGCGAAAACACCGGATCGTCTCCGACCTCAATTCACTTGTTTGATGCTGGAAAAGGATGCCCATGAAAGTTGTCTTGACCGGCGGGGCGGGATACGTCGGAAGTGCTTGCCTTCGTTGGCTGCTTCAACACGGGCACGAGGCGATCGCCTACGACAACATGAAGGAAGGGAATGTCGCGGCGGTCCCGGACGCTTCGACCCGCCTCATCGTCGGCGACATCGCGGAGACCGATCGCCTCGCGGATGTCCTCCGCGAGCATCGGATCGATGCCGTGATGCATTTCGCCGCATTGGCCTCGGTGCCGGATTCGATCGTCGATCCCGAGGCGTACTACCGCATCAACGTCGGCGGGACCAAGAGCGTCCTCGATGCGATGCGAGCGGCGGGAGTCGGGCGCATCCTCTTCAGCAGCACCGCGGCGACTTATGGCTTCCACAATGAAATGCCCCTGCGAGAAGACTCGGCCCAGCAGCCGGAAACCCCCTACGGCACGACCAAGCTCGCCGCGGAATGGCTGATCAAGGATTACGCCCGCGCCTACGGGATCGGCTACACCTTGCTGAGATACTTCAACGCGTCGGGCGCCGATCCCGACGGCAACTTCGGCGAGGACCGGCGTCACGAGGCGCATCTGATCCCGCTCATCCTGGGGGTCGCCGTCGGCCGCCGACCTGCCGTCAAACTCTACGGCCAGGATTACCCCACGAGGGACGGCACCTGCGTGCGCGACTATGTCCATACCGCCGATCTCGCCCAGGCCCATCAGCGAGCCGTGGAGACCCTCGAACCCGGGATGGGGCGGTTTTACAATCTCGGTTCCGGGACGGGCGCGACCGTCCTGGAAGTCCTCAGGGCGTGTGAGGAGATCGTCGGCCGGCCGATCCCGCACGAGCTGGTCGATCGGAGGCCCGGCGACCCGGCGATCCTGATCGCGACTCCCGAGAAGATCGTGAAGGAACTGGGATGGTCGCCCCAATTTCCCAATATTCGAGACGTCATCAAGACCGCCTGGGACTGGCATCAGCGTCATCCGGACGGCTACCCCCGCCTGCCGATTCCGAAGTAATCGATCGGGTCTCGGCGAGGGTCGCGTCAACGCATCGATCCGCCGACGGGCTCGGCAAGGGGAGGGATGGACTCGCCGAAGCGGACTTCTCCTTGCCGACGATCGCGTCAGGCGGCCTTCGATCGCCACTTGCGAAGTCGGTGCATGACGGCCCGGCATGCCTGCTCGCGCCTGCTGTTCGCGGGCGCGAAGAACCGTCGATGTTTTCGAGCAAACCGCAAGGCTTTTTGGGCCGGCAACACCAGAAGGGATTGGGGGGCGGCGCGCTCGATTTCGAGCTGTTCCCGAAGCAGACGAATTTCCTGGCGACTGCTTTCCAGGGACTCCCGGAGTTGAAGGATTTCGAGGTCCAGTCTTTCCGAAACCCCCTTCTCCAACGAGTAACAGCATGAGTCTCGAACGAGGTCGAGGAAGTCGAAGTTGGTCGTGAAGTAGCGGTCGATTCGGTTGACGAGCAAATCGGCGAACGGATGACGGCGGCCGGCGATCAGGCAGACGCGACTCTTCGAAAGAGACTCGGAGGTTTCCGCCATGCGCCAGAGCCGGTAGGGGGAGTCATTCCGGCATTCCCCGACGAGCCGCTGGGCCGCGGCGCAATCGCCGACTTTCCCGACGTCGATCACGACGATCAGCGCGCCGGGAAGTTCTCCCAGGATCTGCTCGATCCTCCACCCGCCCGCGCGCTCGAAATTCGCGGCGTCGATGATGAAGAATGGCACCTCATGGGGCGAAAGCGCCCGCCTGATCGAGTCGATCGAGGATGACGACCCCGACGATCCGAGCGGCAGGAGGCAATCTGGGCGTCGCTGATCGAAATTCTCGATGGCGAATTCTTCGAGAATTCGAGACAGGCCGGCCCCGCCGATCCGGCGAGGGGCGTCCGAAGTCGCGGCGGCGACGCGACGCGCGAGCGGGTTTGCAAGGCAGACGACGCTGGTCGAGCCCGAGGTCGCGTCGCAGGCCAGGTCGGCGACGAAGACGGATTCCGGGCAGAAGTCGATCAGCAGATGGAGGACGAACGCGTCCAGCGGCGGCAGCGGGGCGGGACCCTCGATCGTCGGTTCGAGCCATCGCTGAAATTGCTCGACCGCGCGGTAGACCGTGTGGATCGTCGAGCTTCCCGGAGGATGGACGAGGGGGAACGTGGTCATGGGAGGTTTTCCTTTGCGTCCGTTCGGCGATCAGATGTAGCCGACTCCCGGGAAGTAGCGCAGCCCCTGGGCGTTGACATGCGCATGCTTTCGAAAGTCGACCTGATCGTAGATTCGCTTCGCGCGGGCCATCAATCGGTCGGCGTTATTCACCGAGACGTTGGTTGAATACGGCAGGAAGTCGTAGAAGCCGAACACGAGGGGTACGAACACGAGTCGGCAACCGTTGGAGGCCAGATGAAGCCACATCTCCCAATCTTCCAGGCCCGGGAGGGTGGCATCGAAGCCGACGAGGTCGGTGAGATGGGAGCGGTCGTACATGGCGAGGGTGTCAATGTAATTCGATTCGAACATCCGGCGGCTGAAGCCCTCGTTGCTGCTCGCGGAGTCGGCGCCGGACCTGAGGACCTTCCGGACGAGCAGATTGCCGTAGACCGCCGTGGCATCGGTCTCCTTGATGGAACGATGGAACAGGGGGATGTTCTTCGCGACGAGCTGGTTGTCCGCGTCGAGGAAGACGATGTGACGGTATCGCGCCTGGGCGATGGCGACATTGCGACTCCCCCCCGGCCCCTGATTGGTGGGATTCTGGAAGACCCTCAATCCGTCATCGAAATAACGGGCCTCGAACTGTCGCAGGAGGGGACGCGAGCCATCGCGGGAGAGGTCGTCGACGATCAAGACTTCCCCCGCGATCCCCTGCTCGCCGAGATGCCGAATCGCATCCAGGCCCGAGCGGATCGAACGCGCGAGGAAGAACTCATGGTTCCAGTTCGGAATGGCGATCGTGACACCATCGTGATACAACGTCGTACCCCTCATCCCATTCGTATCGATCCAGGTCTCCGTGCCGGGAGCTCAGGCGCACTTGCCATAAGCTCGATTTTCCAGGGGCCGCGGCCGTTCCGCCGGATCATCCAGCCAGCCGCGATCCGCGAGAAATCGCCCGAGGCCATCCCCGAGGCTGGGATGGCCTCGATATTCCGATCGAAACGCCGCGCTTTCCGCGCGGAAATCGAGTCGACACAATCGTTCGACGACTTCTTCCTCCTTCACGATTCGGCTCCGAAACGGAAAGCCGTCGGGGAGCGTTGCATCGTCCCGGACGATTTTGATCGGCAGACAGCCCGCCTGCCAGCTCGACCAAAATCGCTCCGACTCCAGATAGGGATCGGCATCATCGCCGCTCCATAAGTAACATTGGGTCCGCCGGAGAATCCGCTCCATCTGGAGCGGACCGAGCGGTGCCGAGACGATGTCCGGCGAGGGGAGATAGGCAAAACCTTGCCCCGAGACGTGATTGACGAGTCGGGCCGTCAACCCGACGCGGGCCGGGGTCTGGCGGCCCACGTGCGCCCAGGGAATCGGGCGATCGGCCTGGTCGTCATCCCGTTTGGATTCTCTCAATTGCCGTTGCGTCAATCCATCGAAGACGAATTCGTATTCGAGCCCGGCTTGCCGGATGATGTGTTCCTGCTGCCCGGCAAATCCGAGGTCGAGAATCCCGTCGATCCCGAGATCCCGAAGGGCGTGTAGATGCGCCTGAAAGCCGGTGCCGTGGACGCATTTCGCCGTCACGCTCAGGACGGAATCGGAGATTTGACGGGCCGACTCGATCCCTCGGCGAGCGTCCTCCGTTTCACCCTCGGTGAGAATCTCGGAAAGGCCGAAGAGCAGGCACAGATCGAATCGGCCGCGAGGAATTCGCGCGAGTTCGCAGGAATCGAAGCCGAGCCCGAGCTCGAGAAATTCCTCGGCGATCCGGCAGGCGCGGCTCCGGTGGAACGAATTGTCGAGACCCGGATGGACGATCAGGAAACGTGCGCGGTCCCGACGATTCAGAAGCGATTTCTCCACCCCAATCCTCACCTTCGATTGAGTCCGATCGCCCCCGACCTCCGCAAAATCCGGCATCTCCGACGGCGGCGCCGACCCGATCTCGATGACCCGCCCGATGCCGAACCGAGGAATTGGTCGCTCAGGCCGCCGCCGCGTCAACCAGACGAGGGGCGGGGAGATAGCCCGGGGTGTCGCGGATCTGCCTTCGGAACAATTCGGGCGAATGCTGCTCGACCAGGAGGCGGTAGCCCTGTTCCACCAACCTCGCCGCGCCGGCCCGATCCGCGTCGATCGCGTGGAGCGCGGCGACGAAGGCCTGCACATTGTCGAACGGTTCGATCAGGTAGCCGGTCTGCCCCGTCCTGATCAACTCCTTCGCGCCCCCCGCGCTCGACGAGACCACGACGAGCCCTTTCGCCATCGCTTCGTGCAGGACGTTGGGGAGGCCGTCCCACTGCGATGTGTACAGAAACACGTCGAACTCGTGAGTCGGCAATCGATCGAACCCGTCGAAGGGGCCGTGGTATTTCAGGCGGCCGCCGCGAGGTTCGGGGCCGACGCCATCGAGCACACGCCCGCCGTACGCATGGATTTCAAAGTCGTCGTTCGCGCACGCTTCCGCGACGGCGTTGAGCAGATCGACGCGCTTCTGACGATCGAGCCGCCCGGCCCAGAGGATCTTGAGCGGGCCCTTGGAGGAAGCGATGCGAGGGGGGCGATATCCCTTGAATGCGACGGGCTGATAGTGGGTGACCAACTTCTTGCGATCGAGGTGATAGATCGCGTGCAATTCGTCGAGCAAGGTTTGGTTGTCGCTGATCACCGACGAGAGCACGTCGAAGCAGCGGGGAATATGCTCGACCGGGTAGCCCACGCGTCGGCCTTCCGGCGTGGTATCGCAGCAGAAGACGTGGCCGATGAGGTGCGAAAACTGCGAGAGGGCTTTGCCGTGCGTCTGGAAAGCGTCGTAACCCAGGAAAGAATTGATGTTGTGGATCACCTGCGGGGCCATCTGGAGCAACAGGCGGACCAGCAGCGCCCGCCGTTCCACATGAGAAAGCCCGCGATACAATCGGCCGAGTGGTATGAAGCTCACGCCCTCGGGGAGCCGAGCGGCCCAGGGGGAATCGAAATCCTCGGTCGCGATGACGGCGATGCGTTTGGCCCAGCCGTTCTCATGGAGCGCATGGATGTAATTCAACGCGGTCCGGTCGGAACCGCCCGTGGTAAGCCAAGGGACCAGGAACACATGGCTCGGCCAGGGCTTCCCCAGGCGCCGGCACAGATCTACGTAGGCATCCCCGACGGCCGACTGACGGACATCGAGGGAAAGGTGGGTCCTCGCGAGAAGCTCGGCCGTCGGGAAGAGCGAAGGCTCGATCTCGTGCAGATCCTTCCACTCGTCGAGGAGCCAGGCGGGCAGGCGTGATGCGGGAGCATGGCCGGGAGCGCCGGCGGGCTGTCGCACTTCGACCGGGATCGCGGGTTCAGCGTGATTCCGGCTCAGCGACGGGATCGCCGACTTCGCGATCCTCTTCGCGAATCGGGCGCCCCGGCGAGCCCCCCCCTTGGCGGTTCGCGCGATCGACCGGGGCGTCGTCCGGACCGATTGCTTGACGCCGAATGGGAACAACCCGTAATAGAGCCGGCGCATCGCCGAATCGAGGAACGTCGGGACGTGGGGGAAGATCGCGGTGCGGTAGTAATTCTTGAACGAAGAGCGAGGGGGCAACGGGATGAGTTGCACCTCCTCGGCGACTCGTGCAGGCAATGCGAATCTCTCGACGGGCTTGTCGAGCATTGGGCTCAGATCGATTCCGAATCGCTCCAACCCGGCGAAGTCGAGGAGCCGGGTCGGCCTGTAGACCGTGTGATGCTGGATGTGAGATTCGGAACGAGAGCCCGGGCGGCGACGGTAGAACAGCGTGGTTTCCTCGACCACCTCGATATTCACATCCGCCGCGAGCAATTCGCAGTACCAGTGCCAGTCCTCGGAACCGAACCCCGAGCCGGGGAGGCATCCTTGAAAGGGAATCTTCAGGGGGATTTCCCGGCGCATCAAATTCGCGGAGAGCCAGTGGCAAAGATCGATCAGACGCTCCGGGCGAAATTCCGGATCGGTCGACGAGATATACTTGAGTACGGTGCTCTCATTTTCGAAGATCACCGCATATTGAGGGGTCCAGACGGCCGGATCATCGGCCGCCTCGGCCATCCGATACGCGTTCCAGAGCCATGAGCCGCTGATCAGATCGTCGCCGTCGAGGAAGCTGACATACCGGCCGCGCGCCTGCTTGACCCCATGGTTTCGGGAAGGTCCGCTGTCCCCGAAGTCCACCTCGAAGAGGCGAAATGGGATCTCGGCATGGTGCTCGAAGAAGGAACGAGTCGCCGCATCGGGCCGATCGAGCACGACAACGATCTCGCATTTCACACCGTGGGCTTCCGCGGTACCGATCGCCCGTTGCACGCTGCGGAGGGTTCGGTGGGGGAGACGCCCCTCCCGGTGAGCGGTGATCACCACGGAGATGTCGAGATCGTTTCTGTTCGGGATCATGAGAGAATCCATTCTCCACGAATATGCATACAGGAAGGGAATCTGCTGCCAGGGGACCTGTGCCCCGTTTCGCCTTCTGGGCGAGCGCGGCCTTGCTCGGGTACGAATCGTACCGACTCGCGAACGCCGGGAAAACCTCGGCGGGGACACCGCGAGGTATCACCGGCTCGATGGCCGACGCCTAGCCCGGCGTCTCGGTCTTGGTGATGCCCGATATCATCCATGTTCTCCTGATTCCGCTCGCAAGCGGCCCGCGAAGTTGCGGCAGAAAGGCCAGGGTTCGCGGTCGGGTCGTACCAAACCGGCGAATCCATCCGCAATTACGGCCGACCAGACGAATTTTCAAACACCTTTCCGGCGATTTTGTTGGGTGTAACTATCGAATAACGCCAAGTGCGTCAAGGTTTTCTCCCGTCTCCGCGGTCGGGCTCGATCCAATCCGTGGGATCAATCAGGTCCAAACTCGTTTTCTCGAAAACCCCATGAATTTTTCGAGAGGGGGCCTCATCATCCTGGCAATTACATGTAAAATTTCGCTTATCCTGAATCTTCAAGATTTGCGGCGAGAATCTGAATCGGGTGAATCGCCTTGATTTGGGCCACGCCTTGCAACTGGCTCCGGCACGAAAATCCGGGGGCCGCCAACGTGGCCTCCGGATCGGCCTGAATCGCCGGGACCAGGACGCGGTTGGCCAGGGCGACGCTCAGCTCGTAATGCCCTCGTTCATAGCCGAACGAACCGGCCATCCCGCAGCATCCCGAATCCAACTCCTTGACCTCGATTCCGGGAATCCGCCCCAGCGCCTTCAAGGTTCCCCCGACTCCGAAAATCGCCTTCTGATGGCAGTGGCCGTGAACGAGGACTCGCTCGGCGCTCGACCGTAGCCCGAGCGCGGGGACGTGCCCCCGGTCGGCGATCCAGGAATCCAGCAGGAAGGCCGCGGAAGCGACGGTATTGGCCGCCGCTCCCAGCCGAAATTCCTGATACTCATCGACCAAACTCACCAAGCAACTTGGCTCAATCCCTAAAATGGGCATTCCCGCCCGCGCAAAAGGCAAAAG
>CALKTZ010000765.1 GCA_937997355.1 uncultured Planctomycetales bacterium
GGATCAATATCGGCCGTCGCGAGTTCCTCACGATCGCGGGGATCGGGGCGGCTTCGGCCGCGGTCTCGGCATCCACGAAGCACGCGGTCGCCGGGCCGTTCGAGGAGAAGGATTTCGAGCAAATCGTCCCCCGCGACAAGAAGCTCAGCTCCGACTGGATCAAGAAGCTGACGGAACGCGGCGAGCCCGAGGTCTATCGCGATGCCGAATTGAACTGGATCGGCATGCCGGTCGGCGGGATCGGCTGCGGCCAGCTCTATCTCGGCGGAGACGGCCGGCTCTGGTACTGGGACATCTCGACGGTCGTCACCACCACCGACTACGCCGGCAAGATCTGGGCTGGTCCCCACTACGAACACCCGATGAAGCCCGACCCGGTCGTCGCGCAGGGATTCGCGATCCGAGTGGAAGGGGGCGAGAAGCCGATCGCGCGAACACTGGACAAACAAGGTTTCAAGTCAGTCTCCTTCCGGGGCGAATATCCGATCGGCCGGGTGAGCTATCGCGACGAGGCATTGCCGGTTGAGGTCGAACTCGAAGTCTTCTCGCCGTTCATCCCACTCGACGTGGACGACTCCTCGATCCCGGCGACGGTCTTCAGCTTCACCGTCAAGAACATGAGCAACGCCGAGCGGAAGATCACGATCGGCGGCTGGCTGGAAAACGCGGTCTGCCGGCTCGGAGATGGCGGACTCAACTTGAAGCGAAGGAACCAGATCCTGCAAGGTGCGAGAGATTGCACGACGCTCCTCGGCACGGTCGAGCGCGGCGAATTCGCCCTGGCGCAGCGACCGGACATCGTCTTCGCCGACTTCGAAGGCAAGGATTACGCAGGGTGGAAGGCGGAAGGGCAGGCCTTCGCCGACTCCCCCTCCCGCGAGGATAACGGCAAGTTCTACGAGGAGCTTCAAGGGTTCGCCGGCAAGGGGCTCGTGAACACATCGAGGCGGCGGGCCGGCGAGGATTCCGTGGCCGCCGATCGCTATACCGGCAAGCTGACGAGTCCCGAGTTCACGGTCGAGCGCAATTTCATCCGGTTCCTGATCGGCGGCGGCGGGGAGATCGAGTTCCTCGGAATCCGCCTGATCGTCGATGGCAAGGTCGTCCGCCGCGCGGCCGGTCAGAATGCGGGCAAGATGCGCAACGATGTCTTCGACGTCCGCGAATTCCTCGGCAAGAAGGCCCATTTCGAGGTGATCGACGAGGCGACCGGAGGTTGGGGGCACATCACCCTCGATCAGATCGTTTTCACCGATACCCCGCTCTATGCCTCGCCGCGCGACGTGCCCGGCTTCGGCTCGATGGCCCTGACGCTCCTCAAGGGGCGTGGAACGGCCCTGGCCGCCACCGACCTGCTCGGCGGCAAGGGGGTGAAGCCGGAGGCCCTGTTCGAGGCCCTCGACGAGCATGAGGCGGGGGGCGAAACCCACCCGTTGGCCGATCCGTTGGTCGGCGCCCTGGGCGAAACGATGACGCTCGGGCCGAACGAATCCGCGACGGTGACCTTGGTCCTGTCATGGTGGTTCCCGTTCTATGTGAATGTCTCGGGGGAGATGGGGGCCATCCAGGATATCGACAAGCTGGCTCGCCGCTACGCGAAGCGGTACGACGGCGCGGCGGCGGTTGCCGACGATGTCGTCGAGCGGTTCGACCACCTGGCGGGAAAGACCCGGCTCTGGAACAAGACATGGTACGACTCCACCCTCCCCTACTGGCTCCTCGACCGGACGATGATCCCGGCGAACTGCCTGGCGACCTCTGCGTTTCATGCGTTCGACAGCGGGCGATTCTGGGGCTGGGAGGGGGTCGATTGCTGCCCGGGGACCTGCCAGCACGTTTGGCAGTATGCCCAGTCGGTCGCCCGGCTCTTCCCCGAGATCGAGCGCGACCTGCGGGAGCGGGTCGACTTCGGCATCGCCTGGCACGACTCGGGCGCCATGGACTATCGCGCCGAGAACGATAAGAAGGTCGCTCACGACGGCTTCTGCGGCACGATCATCCGGACCTATCGCGAGCACCAGATGTCGCCGAACGGGGCCTTCCTGGCGAGGATCTGGCCCCGGGTGAAGAAGTCGATCGAGTTCATCCTGAACCAGGATCAGGACGGCGACGGCCTGCTCGAAGGGGAGCAGATGAATACGCTCGACGCCGCCTGGTACGGGCCGATGTCGTGGATCAGTTCGCTCTACCTGGGGGCGCTCGCCGCCGGCGCGGCCATGGCCGACGAGATGGACGAGCCCGGCTTCGCCGCGCGTTGCCGGAAGATCCTCGAAGCGGGGCGCAAGAGCCTGGTGACGAAACTGTTCAACGGGGAATACTTCATCCACATCCCCCCCGACTTCAAGCACACGAATACCAACAAGGGATGCCACTCCGACCAGATGCTCGGCCAGGGCATGACCTGGCAAGTGGGACTCCCGCGCGTGGTGCCCGAGGCCGAGGGGAAGGTGGCGCTCCAGTCGCTCTGGCGATACAACTTCAGCCCCGACGTCGGCCCCTATCGCGAGAAGTTCAAGACGATCCCCGGCGGCCGCATGTACGCGATGCCCGGCGAAGGGGGCCTGATCGTCACTACTTTTCCGCATGGCGGGGCGGAGAAGGCCGGCGGTTCCAATCCGGCGTTCGCCCACTACTTCAACGAATGCTGGACCGGCTTCGAGTATCAGGTGGCCGGCCACATGATCTGGGAAGGGATGATCACCGAGGGACTTGTGATCGCCCGGGCGGTTCACGAGCGTTATCATCCGGCCAAGCGGAACCCGTACAACGAGGTGGAATGCTCGGATCATTACTCGCGGGCGATGTCGAGCCATGGCGTTTTCCTGGCGGCCTGCGGGTTCGACTATCACGGCCCGAAGGGGCATCTCGGCTTCGTCCCTCGGGTTCAGCCGGATCGGTTCCGGGCACCGTTCACGGCGGCGGAAGGCTGGGGGACGATCGCCCAGGAACGGACCGGCGAGGGGGCCGACCGGCGTCAGACCGAACGGGTCGAGGTGAAGTCGGGGCGGCTAAGGGTGAAGACCCTGGCCTTCGAGGTGCAGGAAGGGACGCGGGTTCGGGCGTCGGTGACGCTCGGCGGCAAGCCCGCGGCCTCGAAGCTGACTCAGGAGCGCAATGCGATTCGGATCGTGCTCGACCGGGAGGCGACCGTCGCGGAAGGGGAGAGCCTGGAAGTGGTGCTCGGCCGGGCCTGAGCGACGGCCCCGACGACCCGAGGCCGGGATGATCAGCGCAGCCGAGGGAGGAAGCAAAACGCGGTGCTGATCAGCACGGCCGCTGACAGGAATCCCTCCATGCGGGTGAGCGGCCGGCGGGCGAATTCCTTGCGGTCGTGGAGGATGGCCGGCGGGAGGATCGCGCCGAGGAGGAGGCCCCCGAGCAGGCCTCCGAGGTGGCACGAGTTCGAGATGATCGGGTTGAGCAGGCCGAGGACGATCGAGAAGACCGACCAGATCGCCAGGACGATGCCAACCCGATGATCGCGCAGCTCGATGGCATGGCGGCGAGTGTAGATCATGGCGATCAGGGCTCCCGCCAGCCCGAATATCGCCCCGGAGGCCCCGACCATGGGGGTGTCGCTGGTCATGGCGAGCAGCGAGCCGGTCGTGCAGGCGGCGAGGTAGAGGAAGAGGAACGGCCTTCGGCCGAAGGCGTGTTCGCAGGCCATGCCGAGGATATAGAGCATCCCCATGTTGCCGAAGAGGTGCTCGCCGTTGGCATGCAGGAACCCGGCCGAGATCAGCCGCCAGACCTCCCCATCGAGGACGCTGCTCCGGTTCATGGCCCCCGTGTCGATCACCCGTTCCAGGTTATCGAGACTGCCGATCATGAGCTGTCGCCCGTAGATCAGGGTGCAAGCCACGATCAAGCCGATCGTGATCGGCGGGAAGACGTTCATCGACGCTTCGAGGTCGACACGCTCCCGATGCAGCATGTGGGCCCCGATGATCGGGATATCGTCCAGGTTCAGGTCATCGCCCCTGTTGGGAGGCATCCACGCCTGATCCGATGCCGACGGTTCCATCGCCTCGACCGGGGACAAGGTTTCAGGCGATGGATTGTCGGCGGGGGTGGATCCGACGGACGAATCATGTTCGGCGGCCATCGATGATTGTTCCGGTGTAAGGGACAGGTCGTCTGATCGACGATGACGAGTTGCGGCAGGTTTCGGCTCAGCGATTCTCCCCCGTATCGAGCATGACGCCGAGCGCCACGGCGATGCGGCGATCGATGAGGCGGGAGCGGTCTCGGCTCATATCCAGGACGTAGCGGTCGAACAGAGTGAACTTGCGGTTGAACTCGCCTCGGATCTCCTCGTCCTTCGAACCCGGCCTCGGGATGCAGAAGATGAAGTTGGTCCGCAAGAAGCCGAACAGCGGTCCCAGGAACCTCCGGAGCAAGGAGAGGACGAGCGAGTCTTCGCGTGCGATCAGAACCAACTGATCGGAAGCATCGAGGACGTGCCACTGTTTGCGGAAGAAATTGTACAGATGATTCTTCTTGAGCCTGGCCAAGAGCTCGCCGCTAGGCGTGAGCACTGTATAGGTTGTGGTAATCGGCTGGAACTTCTTATCCTGCTGGACCTGGAGGAGCAGCTCGCCTTCCGTTTCATCGGGATAGAAATAGATGTGCCGCTTGGGGGAGAAGACGACGACCGCCACGGTGGTGAGGAAAATTGTGAAAATAAAGGCAATGATCGCCAGCGTGGCTCCTAGCCATGGGGGCTGAATTTTATCCACGACCACGATTGAGAAAGCAAGTGCCATGAAGAAGGTGACAAGAAAGATCAGCAAGGCCCCCAACATTCCTAATAAGCTTTTCCAGACGTGCGCCGGCCGGACCACGAACAGGATGGGACGCTCGGCCTCATCGGTGACGACATACTTGGCGCTCACCGTCATGAGCTTCTGCCGGAGCAGGAACCGATCGCGATCGAATGCGGAATGGATCGACGGATCGGCGGGAGGCCGCAGCCATTCTTCGTCGAGCTTCGGCACTTCGAGGACCGTT
>CALKTZ010000766.1 GCA_937997355.1 uncultured Planctomycetales bacterium
AACAGCCGAGATCAGGAGACCTTCGGTCGAGCGTTTCGGCGGGGTCGGGAGACCGCCGCCGAACGGAGTTCATGGCTTAGCCGAGCTTGATTCGCCGGCCGGTCAATTCTCGTCCCTGCATTCGTCCGCGCAGGGGTCGTCATCGGAATCCGGGCAGTCGTCTTGCGGCGTCGCCGCGCTCCGGGCGCGGACCGCTTCGATCCATCGGTCGACCGAGGCGGGGAGGGAGAGGCCGCGGATCTGCGACCAGGCATGCTGGCCGATGGGCCTCGCGGCGAGTTGGCTCGCCGAAGTCTCGGTCACGATCGCCGACGACTTCACGGCCTTGCCCGGCACGATGTAGGTCGCCTTGGTCGGGCGGGAGTCGGCCTTCTTCTCCGGGGATTCCGGCTTCAGAGGATTGGGCATCGGGAGGGCCTGATCCTTCCTCCTGTTCTGGGGACTCGCGTGAGGCTCGGCCGATTCCTCGGGGACGGGAGGGGCCGTGTCCTCGGGGGGCAGGGGAGGAAGCTCGGCCGGGGTGCCATCGGCGTGAATCCCCTGCGGCAGCGTGCGGCTCGGGATTGCCGGGGTCGGGATGGAGTTCGGCACCCCGGCGGGAGCGGGTACGATCGGGGCCGGGATCGTCGCGGGAGGGGGAGGAGCCGGAGCCCTGCCCGGGACCGGCTCGGGGAGCATCGCGGTTCGCAATACCTCCGCATCGTCCGCCTCGATCAACAGCAGCCGTTCGCGGACGACCGCCTTGCCGTCCTTGTCGCTGACCGTGTGAATCCCCATGCCGACGACGAGCATCCCACCGTTGGGAATCAGCCATTCGCCGGCGAGTTCCTGCGATGCCACCTCCGCCACCTGGAGGGTCGAGCATTTTTCCGATGCCTGGGCCTGGCAGCATGAGGCATCGGCCAGCTTACCCGCCTTCGCTTCGGCGTCTTTGTTCAGGCAGCACGACGAGTCGCCTGCGTCCTTGCCGCCCTTCGCATCGGCCGTCTTTCCGGTTGCGGATGCAACCTCGCAGGTGGCCGTGGCCTTGGATGGCCCGCGCGAGAGCTTGATGTCGTGGACGCTCCGGATCTCGGTATCGTCGATCACCAGTTGAACCAGGACCCCTTGGTCGAGCTTTCGCCCGGCGACCGTCGCGGCGAAGCCTTCGCGGATTGCCTTCGACGAGGTTTTGGGTTCCTCGCCGGACCAGGAGACCTGGGTCACCAGGGAACGATTGGTCCTCGACGAGACGTGCGCCGCGGTGTTGGCGTAGGACGTGACCTTGGGAATCGTCTTAACGGCATTGAAAGCCCGAGCCATGATCGGCTTCGCCAGGTGTTTCGGGGCGGTCCAGACCGTGGCGGCACCCTGGCTGGTGACCTGATCGAGCTGGTCGAGCCAGGTCTCGCGCCATCCCAGGCCTTCCATCTCCATCACCCGGATCTGGTAGGTGATTTGCGGCCCTCCCGGCCGTTGGCTCGAGATCCGGCCGAGTTTGCCGACAGCTACCTTGAGCTCGGCGATCCCAGGATTGTCGACCCCCGGCGCGGCAGCCGTCAAGGCGAGTGCAATCGTGACCCCCGTCCATGCCAGATTCATCATGCGACGACCTCCATTTCGTCCCGACGACCGCTCGATCTCAACTTCGAATCCGAGCCGGCGCGAGGAGGCCGGAAGCGGGATTCGGCGGGGATCATACGGCGAGCAGGCAAGGGCGTCAATCGAGGCTGGAGGATCGCTCCCGGCTCGTGCCGGCTTTCGACGTCCGGCGATTTCCGAACCCCATGTAATCGCGGCTCAGACCCGAGGACATACCCATTGGCAACAAAGTTGCACGCTTTTCCCCGATCCTTCACAATAACTCAATAAACTTTTGGCCACCTGGTGACGAGTGGGTTCATGGGCAAAATCCCTCCGGCTCGTTCGTCTTGAGGTGCTTCATGGATGCTGAATGATCGCCAACAATCCGCATCAGGATGATCCCGAGGGACCTGTTTCTCAGGCGAGATCGGATGTATTTGATTGCTCTGAAGCGACTTTCGTTCGCTTGGGGCGTATCGCCGCGAATTCTTTGAAGGCACCGATCGCCTTGATTGTCATCCCTCGAAAGGATTCCGAGGCTCCCCCCTTTCAAAGCGGTTTCGGCCTTCAGGAATTACCCGACGACGGCTTCACGATCCCTTTTGTGCATTCCCTGTCTCAGGATGTGATCGATTCTGCGCAATCGCTTGCCATCGAGGATCTCCGCAAGGCGCAACCGTCGGCGGGATCGGGGATGATCGCAACATCCGATCCGTTCGCCTATCTGGGAGTACCCCTGAGAAATACGGATGGCTGCGTGGTTGGGGCACTCTGCGTGATCGATCGGGTTCCCAGAAGTTGGACAAACCTGGACATTGCACAATTGGGGGATCTTGGCGAGGTGATTGCCCGGCATCTCGACGGACTCCTCAAGGCTGAGGAAGCGAGCCGAGATCACCTGGAGACGCTTCGGGAATTGAATCGACGCAAGGATCGGTTCATGTCCTTCCTCGGCCATGAGCTGAGGAGTCCGATCGCCGCGATCATGAGCTCGATCCACATCGCGCGTCAATCGGGCATGGCCGAGGAGGAGTTTTCATGGTCCCTGGGGGTCGTCGA
>CALKTZ010000767.1 GCA_937997355.1 uncultured Planctomycetales bacterium
CGCCCGGCCCGCGGGATCAACCCTGACAGCATCAAGGAGTCTCCGATGTCAAGCGTAACACGCGGCCGCACCGCGCGCGAATCCAACCCCGCATCCGACCGGGTCGGGGCCGAGGCCTTATCCGTCAAGATCGATGCCGGGTTCCGGCTCAAGGGGCCGCACCGCGACCACGTCGCGTTCCCCGCCGACCCGGGCGGCGGGCGGGACCGCCTGATCGCCTCCGTCATGCCCATGCTCGTGCGGCAATGCAACCGCTTCCTGGGCCGCCATCCCCGCCTCCGCGTCCAGTTCGACCTGGAGGACCTGCTCCAGGAATGCTGGGTCGCCCTGATCCAGCGGTTCCCCGTGTACGACCCGGCCCGGGGCAAGTTCACCACCTTCGCCGGCCTGATCGCCCGGCAGACGCTCTGCTCGGTCGCCGAGCGGGCCCGGACGGTGCGGGTCGGCCGCGACGCCCTGGAGAAGCTCGACTCCCCGGGGGATTACGCCCCGGCCGACCTGATGCCGATCCGCAGGGCGATGGCGCCGACGGCCCCGATCGAGGGGCAGCCCCTGGAGGCCGGCGGCCCCGGGGTGCCGGAGCTGGCGGCCCGCGCCGAGTCGGCGGAGCTGGCCCGGGAAGCCGTCTCGGAACTGGTCTCGCGACTGCCACGCCGCGGCGCCGCCGTCGTCCGCCGGTTCCACGGGCTGGGGGGCGGGCGGGGCGAGGCCCACGCCAGCATCGGCCGCCGACTGGGCCTGAGCTGCGCCCGCGTGACGGTCGAGCGATCCCGGGCGGAGGCGGCGTTTCGGGCGGCCCCCGAGACCCCCGCGCTGCGGGCCGCCCTGGCCGCCTGCGGCGCCCGCTGAGCCCATCCCCCTGACGATGGCCGATGGCGATCGGCCGAAACGCCCCGGGACCTCGCCGGGGCGTCGGGGACGCACCGGGCAACACCCCGCACCGCCGCGACATGGCGTGCGAGCGTGGACGGTACGCGCCGGGGTTGCGAAAGAGCCGCATCATCCATCTGACAGGGAGCATGAACCATGACGACCGGTGAAAAGCCCGGCCGCAGGTCCGGGGCCGAGACGTTCGATTCCGCATTCTCCGGCGACCCGCTGGCCGGGCGCTACCGTCAGTTCGCCGACCGGGTGGCCGAGGCGGCCGACGCCACCTCCCTGGGGAGGAAGTTCGTCGAGCTGGGCCGGCTGGGCTACGAGCTGCTCATCGACGAGTACCGGGCGAGCCCGGGGACCTACGACCGCGGCGTGGTCCTCAAGAAGATGGGGACCGCCCTGCGGCTCTCGGGCATCCCCGAGTCGATGGTGAGGCCGCACGAGATCGTGGCGCTCTACTGGGTGGCCCGGCTCGACCGGTCAATCCCCGGCGGCCGGCGGAAGCCGCGATCGTTCCGGGGCGACGAGATCCCCGCCGAGTGGTACGGCGACGGGGTCCGGCTCTCGGCCCTCCGGCTGCTGGCGGCCTGCATCTCCCGGGCCGGCAAGTCGGGCGAGCTCGACGCCTGGGAATACAAGCCCGGCATGGAGCCGATCTCCCGCGAGATCCTGGCCCGGCTGCGGGCCGGCTCCATGACGACCGTCGAGGTGGAGGCCGCCATCCGGGATCGACGCGAGCGGATCAAGGCCGAGCACGACGAGGCCCGGAATCCCCGCACGGCCGCGAGACGACGGGCGGCCCGCATCGCCAAGCTGGAGGCCATGGCCGCCGGCCTGGCGCGGCTCGCCGACAAGGAGTTCGCCCGGAGCCGGGAGGCGCTGCGGGACTTCCTGGAGGCCCGGGGGGTGATCCCGGCGACGCCGAGGCTGGGCATACGCGGGCTGGCGCGGGTGCTGACCCCGGCCGACGCCCGCGTGCTGGTCCAGGAGCTGGCGGCGATCGCGGAATCCGACCCGTCCAGGGCCGCCGTGATCCGCTCGCTGGGGTTCCACGCCGGGCAGGCTCCCGCCCGGTCCGTCGCCGGAAACGAGGCCCGCAGGCTCCCGGCCCATGCCTGACGCCCCGCTCAGGTATCCCGGGATACGGACGTGGCGCGGGGGATCGCGGAGATGAACCCGGCCTGCCTGGCCGACCGGTTCTCCTGGGCGGCGATCGCGATCTTGTTCAGCCGATCGGCCCTGGCCAACGCCTTCGGGCAGAAGTCGCCGAGCTGCTTCGCGTTCGCCTCCGAGGCACCCAGGGCTACGCCCGTGTGGACGAATTCCGAGAGGGCCGCCGCTTGAAGTCTAAGCGTCGCCGACACCGCCTCCCCCATCCGGCTCGAAGGCGCGTACCCGTTCCTGGCCAACTCCGCCAATGTCCGGGCCTCCCGGTTCGCCACGGACAGGGCCACGAGGTCGGCGACACTCTGTGCCTCCGAGGCGATCTCCGCAGGGGGGATGACGGAATCGGCCGTGATCGGCGGCGTGTTCGGGTCGTACCCCGGAGTCTGCGGATGATCCGGCTCGGGGACGAACGCCCCCTCGATCACGGGCCTGATCTCGCCGAGCTTACCCTCCGCGAAATCCAGCCGGCCCTCGTACCGGGCGAACTGCCGATCGGCCCCCAGGTTCGAAGCGTCGAGCTGCCGGTCCGACACGTACTCGTCGGCCTCGGCCCGGACGGTCGCCACCTCGCCCGTCGTCAGGGTATTCATGTCGGCGGTGTAGACCGTCTCGGCGATCCGCTCCGCCGCCGCATACAGGACCCCGGCCTTCTGCCGATCCTCCGAGTAGGCCCCCGCCGCATACTCCGAGGTGGCCCGGTACTTCCGCCCGATCAGCGACCGCGTGGCCGAGTAGATCGTCGACTCCAGCTCGATGTCGGAGACCGTGTCCGACGGGTCCAGCCCGGCGATCGTGATGTCCGTGCTCGACTCCAGCCGGGCCACGTCGATCCGTGCGGCCGAGTCGATCTCCGCCACGGCGATCTGCGAGTCCGCCCTGGAGGATGCCGCCGCGATCTGGGCCGTCGTGATCGCCAGGGTCGCCGCCAGGTCGGCCGTCGAGGTCACGAACTCCGCCGAGAGCCGGGAGTCGGCGTCCAGCCGGGAAGCCGCGATGTCCGCGACCGACATCGCCTGCTCCGCGCCGATCCGGGCGGTCGATTCGGACTGGTCCGCGGAGACCCGGGCGTCGGCCATGGTGCGGGTCGTGGCCAGCCGGGTGGCCCAGTCGACCCGGTGGGCCGCGATGTCCGCCTCCGAGGTCGCGTAAGACGAGGCGATGTCGGCCCCGGCCTCCAGTCGCTCAGCCGCGGTCCGGGCCGACGACACTTTCACGGTTGCCGCCAGGGAGGCGTCGGTGGTCAGGCGCTCGGCGTCCACCCGGGCGGAGGTGGTCAGGTAGTCGGCGTCGACCCTCGTGGTCGACAGGTACTGCGAGGCTTCCGTCTGGGCCGCGTTGACGCCGAAGCTGGCCGCGACCCTGGCGGGGCTGACGATGCTCAATGCCCCCACCTGGGCGGCGGCACTCTGCTGGGCGACGAACGCCTGGCCGTAGGCCCGGATGAACGCCGACTGGAGGTCCACGCCCGCCTGGCCGACCGCCGCCTGGACGTTGGCCGAGGCGACCGTGTAGGCCGCATCCACCCGGGCCTTGTTCACCTTCTGGGCGGCGGCCAGCTCGGCGTCCGCCTCCTTCTTCGCGATGTTGATCTGCGCCTGTCGTTCCTTGTCGGTCACGGTCCACTCCCGAAAAAAGGGTCCCCGCCTCGCGTCCGTCCCCGGCCACGGCCTCAGAGCCCCGCCAGCAGCTGCGTCAGGTCCTCGATCAGCGACACCTGGAGCCGGATCGCCGCCTCGTCCGCCGCCACATACCCCTCCTGGATCGCCAACGCCGCCTCGGACCGCATCACCTGGAGCTCCAGCTTGAACCCAGCATTCCGGGCCAGAAGGTCCAGCTTCGTATCCATCAGCAGCGTGGCGATCCGCAGGTCCCGGTTCCGGTCGATCGCCTTCTTCGCCGCCACGAGCGCCCCGCTCGTCGGCCCGCAACCCCGCCCGGCATAATCCTGCTCCGCCTTCCGCTTCTCCTTCTCCGCCTTGCGGATCTGATCGCCCCTCGCCCGGTTGATGATCTGGCGGATCTGCGACGGCAGGAACAGCGGGCGGAGCGGCACATTCGGGGCGTTCGGGTCGAATCCCGGGACCGCACGCGGCGAGAGCGACCCCATGAGATACCCCAGGAGCTGCACCCACTTGGAGCCGATCGCGGCGAACTGCGCCCGCTGCCGGGCATCCGCCACGTCCTCCTTGTGCCGGGTCCCCGCGAGATCCTGGTCGGCCCCGTAACGCCGGGCCTCCCCCTCCGTCTCGGCCGCGGCCACCCGCCGGGCGTGGTCGGAATCCGCGTCGTACTTCGCCGACTGCAACTGCGAGTCCGACGACGCCACCGAGCCCTCGTAGCCCCGGTCCGCCCGATACCGCACCAGGTCCGAAGATCGGTCCGCCTCGAACCGAGTCCCCTCCAGGTCGGTGTCCGCCCGGAAGTGGGCCCCCTTCTGGCGATTCTTCGCGTCGTAGACCTTGTGCCCGGCATCGGAACCGGCCACGACGATCTGCGAGTCGGTCCGAAGCACCGCCACGGCCCGGGAGGCGTTCGCTCGCACGAGGGCGGCGGCCGTGTCCCCGCGGTAGTCCTCCGCCGCCGAGCCTTGGATCTCGGCCACCCGGTATTCCGTCTCCCGGGCCGTGAAGTTCGCCCGCATGGCCGCGAGGTTGGCCGAGAGTTCCGAGGCGATGTATGACTCGATCGACTTCTGGTTCACCCGGATGCCCGCGACCGAGGCCGTCTCGGCGACCTGAATCGCCGAGGATCGGGAGACCTCGCCCGCCTGGATCGCCGCCTGGCTCATGCCGCCGGTGGCGTCGATCTGCGACTGGATGCCGGTGGCGATCACCTGCACGTCGGCGAGCCGGGCCGTGCGGTCCGCGTGGACCCCCGCCTGGTCCGAGATGGCAGCGGCCTGGGCCGAGGCCTGCCCGGCGGTCCCTTCCGCCTGGATGCCGGAGACGTGGCCGTACTCGGCGACCTGGGCCTGGGCCGAGCCTTTCACCTGCGACGCCTGGGCCTGGGCGACATCGCGGATATTCTGGATGTCGGAGGAGGCGATCGAGGAGATCGCCTGCGACTGGATCAGGGCCTCGTAGTAGGCCCCGCTGTACTGGGTCTGGCCGGTCGTCTGGTAGAGCTCGCCCTGGAGGGCCGCCTCCTGGGCCTGGGCCTCCTGGCGGGCGCCGGCGATGGAGAGGGTCTCCTGGGCGTCGACCTGGGCCAGGGCGTTGATCATGCCCACCTGCTGGGTCGCCAGCTTGGGGATCGCCTCCGCCCGCTGTTCGGCGATCGCCAATCTCATGGCGAGATCCTGCTCCAGGTCGCCGGCCTGCTTGAGCTCGTCTCCCACGGTGTTCTCCTTCGTGTTGGTGATGATGTCGATCGAGGGTGGTGATTCAGTTCGCGCCGGGGTTGATCAGCGAATCGGGGATCGGCGCGGCGACCCCCTCGGACGACCCCCGCGGCCCGGCCGTCCGGCAGAGGAAGTCGAGGAGCGCGGCGCCGCACGAGTCGCAGAGCCGGAGCATCCGGGTGGGGCCGACGCGGCTGATGACGCTGACGCTCAGGAGCGGCCCCCCCCGGCCGAACGTCTCGAGGAGTTCCGAGTCGTCGGTGGTCCGGCACCGGCAGCAGAAGAAGGGCTCGTCCTCGATCTCGGGGTCGAATTCGGGCTCGTCGAACATGGGATCTGTCGCCTCGATCCGGAGGAGTAGACTCGCTCGCAAGGACTCGCGATTCACAGCATTTAACTGTACGTCAGTCCATTTATATCGTGAGGTAAGGCGGCCGGATGTTTGCCGGGATTGTAAGCGCGAGAGTCCCCGCGGCCGACTACTGCCGACTACTTCGAAAGGCCCCGATGGAACCGCCTGCAAACGACCTGAGACGCACGAAATGCAACGGCTTGATCTGCGGGCGGATTTCGCTATAATCTAGCTTGTCAACGAGTTACGTCATGCGAAGGATGCCGTTACAGCGATTTGCAACCAGGAGGTTGAGGGTTCGATCCCCTTCGTCTCCACTCATTTCAATTCTGCCGCAGGCCATGAACTCTTGGCTTCGATGAGTGTTGAAAACGGCATTTGGTGAGGTCACGCCTCGCCACCTTGCGTATCAGTCAGTACAGGATTTATATCCGGTTTTTCCTGGCCTGGAGTATCCGGACCGAATAGGATCCACGAGTCAATCGATTCGACGATGATCGTAAGCCAAGTGTCGACTACTTTCAGAAAGCCATCTCAAGATGAGCACGAATCGTTGGTTCGGCATCTTCCTTGGGATTCTGGTCTCCACTTTTGCTTCGACGGCCCAGGGGCAAACGGCGAATCCCGCGGTAGGCGATGGTGCGGAGCCACGCGCGCCGGCGAAATCCCCCGCCGTACAGGCGGCGGAACAACTCGCTATCCAACTCCAGAAGTTTCCCGCCTCTCGCGAGAAGAAAACCGAATACGTTGCGCTGTTCATGCTTGATTCCGTGACAAATCAGGTCACGCAAATCGCCGCCGAGCCGGAGCCGGGATATTTGTACTGCGGGTCAAGCGAATGGTCGTCGGACGGCCAGCGAATCCTGTTTGATGCACTACCGACCGAGAACGAGTGGTCCAAAACGCAAATGCAATCGATCGAACTTGGGGAAGCCAGGCCTCGTTATCTGCACCTCGGTACCGGAACATTCCCCACCATGACCGAGGATGGTGAGCGAATCCTGTTCTTGCTTCATCCCGGAATGGCTGGGGAGGAAATGGGCACCCTCTGGGTCATGCAGGCCGATGGCAGCGAGCGGCGGAAACTCGAAGAATACGGTCGCCCCAAGCTGTCTCCCGATGGTCGGCTCTGCATGATTTCCTCGATTCAAAAACCTATCCGAGTGAAGTTGGTGGATCTCTCGAACGCGAGGATCTATCCTGTCAACCTGCCCGATCAACAGCAAATTTTCTCGATCCCGTCGTGGGCCGATGGCCAAACCATCGTTGCCATGACCGGAACCGAAATCGGCGAGGCCGTCAGCCTGTTCGACGCTTCCGACCCCAAGAATGTGAGGATCAAGGAAACGCTTTGGAAGAGGAAGAACGAATCCGACCTGAGGCCGAGATCGCCGGTCTATTCACCTATCACTCGCCGTGGATTCTTCATCGCAAATGATGCGGAAAAGGGAACGGCCGTCTATTCGTATCGACAAGGCGATCCCAGACCTGCGGTACGGATCGAAGCAACCGCAGGGCGGCAAATGGCTGGCCTCGGGCTTGCGCCGGGAGGGCGTTACGTCCTCTTCGCGCATGCAGTTGAAGCGAAAGAGTAATCTGATCACGGCAAGCATCGCTCGCCGGATCAGGAACACTTCAGCGTCGCGCGGATCGAGTCAATCGCGGGAGGATGAACAAGACCGAAGCATTGATCCCCCTTCTTGCCGCTCACATGAAGCTGCAGAAAGCCTCCGGCAACGGTCGTGGGGGAGATTTCCCGGGCCAGGTGGAGTCGTTCGATCACCATGGCAATGGTTTTCGCGGGTCGCTCCAAAGAAGAGGGGATGACCAGAACCCGTTTGGGCCATCCGCCGACCTTGGCGACGACATGGGCCAACTCGACATAATTCAAATAAGATCCGACAATCGCATACCGTTCCCCCGGCATCCCCAGGTGCAATGCGCGTCGATGGGCCAGGGCGATCACCGAGGTGTCGACAATCGGGATACCGCCGCTCGGCACCATGGCTACCGGAGTTTTCGCGAGTGTATGGATCAGTTGAGTCGACGTTGGCTTGGGGGCGCGCGGCCCCAGGACCATGCCCGGACAAAGAATAATCGTGGAAAACGACGCATTGCTCGCTTCGCTCACAATCGACTCGGCCTCTCGCTTGGTGCGGGAATATGGGGAGTCGATAGTCTGCAAATTCCAGGGCGTGTTCTCGTCCGCGGGGAATTCTCGGCTCCCCGTGGCCAGGGTATGCAGGGTGGACGTATAGACGAATCGCTCCACACCGGCATGATTCGACCGATTCAGCAACTCTCGCGTCGCATCGACGTTGATCGCCTGGCTATTTCCTCGCCGATCGCGCCCGAGACTCACCCAGGCAGCCGTGTGAATCACTCCGCGCATTCCGGAAACTGCGGAACGAAGCGTTGAGGGATCGCGAAGATCGCCAAGAAACCATTCGATGGGGGGATCGCCGGGAAAATGGGCGGGCTGCGAGCGGGCGAGACCTCGAACCCGATGGCCGGCCTGGGCAAGATGACGCGCGATGTGGCCGCCGACGAATCCTCCCGCGCCGGTGACCAGGACCGGCCATGAGCCCGGCTCGGGATCGCGCACTTCAGGCGTTGCAATCGGATCGTGCATTTCAGGCATCAATGGACGGCATTCTTGGGGACGGTAGGATCGGGTTGCCACAGATAGAGGAACGCAGGAAGCTTACCTCGATCGAGTCCCGGATAACTGAAAGGAATGGCGTCGCTCAGCCGAGGCGGGGTCGGGGCAATCGTGTAGAGGGTGCGAGCGGGCGATCCAGCCCTGTGATAGATCACAACCTCGGCGTCGTTGAGCCCAGCCAGTTGCTCGGCTTCCTGGATTGCATCGTGAATATAGCCCGTGCGATCAATCAAATGCAGCGCAAGGGCTTTCGGGGCAGCAAGAATGCGTCCATCGACGTATGCTTTCTGATCCGCGGTCGTGAGTGCAGGCCGTCGCCGAACGACTCGTTCCGCGAACCGTTCACGGAGGGAATTGGCCATCTCCTGGAGCATCTCCCGCTTCTGCTCATCGAGGGGGATGGTGATACTCCCCATGTCGATGTGCTCTCCCGCCTTGATCGGCGCCGGCATGATATTGAGCTGGGCCATGGCGTCCTGGAGGTTGTAGTGGTTGAAGATCACGCCAACACCTCCGGTCAGTGCCGTCGGATGGGCAATGATCCGATCCGCCCCCAAGGCCAGGTAATATCCCCCCCCCGTGGCAACATCCATTAAGCAGGCGATGACAGGCTTCCTGGAGGACGCGCGAAATCGATCGAGTTCGTCGGCCATAATATCGGAAGCGGTCACCGCACCGCCCGGCGAATTGATGCGGAGCACGACGGCAGCAACGGAAGGATCCTGGGCCACGGCTGAGAGTTTTTCCCGGAACGATGAGACGGGGTTTTCGCCGGTCCCCATCATTCCCTCCAGATTTTGGTTCAGGAGGAGGCCGTCAACGTCGATCAGCGCGACCCTGGGCGCCGGGTTTGCACGTTCCGAGTGTTGAACAATCGACGCTACCATCGGTCCGGGATCGGGGGATGAGGGGAGTTTGATCGCAACCTCACCTCGGATGTCGGCTTGAGCGTTGACGCTCCCGGCCCCCTGAAATTGTCCCAAAACCTTGATCGGATGCTGACATCCGACCATCCCGCAGATCAAGATTACGGCGGGGATGAGCGTTCTGAGGGTAGTTCGGGCT
>CALKTZ010000768.1 GCA_937997355.1 uncultured Planctomycetales bacterium
GCTTCACGAGGGGGCGTCCCTCGTAGGTGACCCGGTAGACTCGGCCGTGGGCTCGGTCTCGGCTGGGGTCGCGGAGGTTGTGCTGCATGTGGCCGATGATCGGGTTCTGCCACTCGATGAAATAGATGGCGCCGTCGGGTCCGACCTCGACGTCGACCGGCCGGAAATTGGGATCGCTCGAACTCACGATCGGCTCAAGCTCATCGGCGCCGAAGCCCGATCCTTCATCGCGGAACTTGTAGCGATGAATCCCCTGGAATCCGATCACGTTGCAGACCAGGTAATCCCCCTGATACTCGTAGGGGAAATGGCGGCTGGAGAGGATCTCGGTGGCCGCGCAGGGGCGGGTGCGTTGCTGGAAGAAGGGGCGCACCCCGGCGTGCTTGTTGGGGTAGTTCACGTGCCCCGAGAAGGCGGCGGCGAAGTAGTTCACATTGCCGGTGCCGTCGGTGATGAAGTCTTCCCCCCAGCGATCGAAGACGTGGCCGTGAGGGTTGGCGAACCCGTACGAGACATAGACCTCGAACTTCTGCGACCTCGGCTCATACCGGAAAACCCCTGCGTTCGAGCACCGCTCGGGAGGCCCGTACGGGGTCTCAACCGAAGTCTGATGGAACGTCCCTTCCTGGAAGTAAAGGGCCCCTCCCGGATCGAGCCGGAAGCTGTTCTCGGCGTGGTGGGTATCGGCCGAATCGAGCCCGCTGATGACGCGGGTCCGGACGTCGGCCTTGTCGTCGCCGTCGGTATCTTTTAGGAAGAGGAGGTCGGGCTGATGGCCGACGTACACGCCTCCGAGGGCGAACTCGAAGCCGGTCGGGCAGTGGAGATGATCGGCGAAGACGGTTTCCTTGTCGGCCCGGCCGTCGCCGTCGGTGTCTTCATAGATGAGGAGCTTGTCATTCATCTCCTCCTTGGGCTTCCAGTGGGGGTAGCTGGGCCAGACGGCCACCCAGAGCCTCCCCCTGGAGTCGAACGACATCTGCACCGGCTTCGCCATGTTGGGGAACTGCTTCTCGGAGGCGAAGAGGTTGACCTTGAGGTTCTTGGCGACCGTCATCTTTGCGATCGCTTCGTCGCCGTCGAGGAAGAGGTGTTCGCCGTTGGGACCCTTGCCGGGCTTGTTCGTCACGACCGGGATGAACGGCGGCGTGTTGTCGTCGTTGACCTGGTAGTCCTTGCCCTGCGCGACGGCCCAGATTTTCTTGTCCCGGTTGGCCGTCATCACGTCGAGGACTTCCATCTCGCGCTGTGCGACGACGCGGTTGGTCTGCCCCTCGACGAACCGGAGCTCGGCGCGGCCCCCGTAGATCGAATAGCCGTCGACCGTGCGGTAGCGGTTGAACCAGGTGAAGTTCTTGTCGAGGACGGCCTGGCGGACTTTTTCCAGGGTCTCCTTGTCTCGCTTGATCTGGCCCGGATCGCCGAACAGGGCGGCGTCGATTACCTCGGCCACAGCCTTATTTCCCTGCTCGTTGAGATGGATGCCATTGATCGTGAGTGGTGTTTTGCGCTTCTGAAAAAGGGCCAGTCTCGGGATGAACGGATCGAGTGATTTGGTGAAGGAAACCGTCAAGGGAGGTTCTGCGAACGGATAGAGCATCATCGTTGGCGAATAGAGGTCCACGAGGGTTATCCCCTTCGCCTTCGCGGCCTCGGCCATGACGAGCGTAACCTTCTCGATCCGCTTGTTGTTCTCCTTGCCGTCTGGAAGTGACCGATCGTGCAGGTCTTCGTGGGCGATCGGCGAGAAGAGGACGAGCTTCGGCGCCAACTTGCCGTTGTACTTCTGCGAGAGGGTGTGGGCGATGAAGGCATCGAGATCGGAGCGGAACTTGGCGAGGTCGCCGAACGACTCGTTGTAGCCGAAGAAGGCGAAGACGACGTCCGTCTTGTTCTTGGCGAGCCACTCGTCGGGCGAGCCGAAGTTGGCCGAGCGGAGGCGGAACGCAACCTCATCGGCGGAGAAGCCGAGGTTCCGGATCGTCAGGTCGAGTGTGGGGAATCGCGTGTGGAGATAGGTCTCCAGCCAGCCGTCATGCTGCATCCGGTCGGCCAGGGTGTTGCCGATGATGCTGATATGATTGCCCTGTTCGAGCTTCAGTTGGCCCGATCCGGGAGCATCGGCCCCCCTTGTGGATGGCTGGATGAGCAACGCGGCCGCCAGGCCCAGGACGACCGAAGTCGTGCGCGCCCATCGAGCGGAAAAGGAGCAAGGAGGAGAAGATGTCCGTAGAGCCTGTTGCATCGTCGAGCGTCCTCTGTCGAGTCGGTGCGCTTCCGCGTTGGGTTGTTCTAGGTGGGATCGCGGGGCGAGCGAATATCGGCGATTGATTTCGGACCCATTGTCCGATTGATCGTGCCGACATTCAACCCGGAAGCTCGCTTCCTGGCGGCACATCGGTTTTCCCGGGCCAGGGACGCTCAATCCGTCGCCTAAACCCTTTTGGGCATCTTGCGCCCATCTTTTGGGATCGATACACCGGCTGGATTTGCATGTCCCGGGCATGGAGGCTCAACGCGTTGCTTGATCGCCCCTTCTGCAAGAATCCCTGATTTTTCCAGGTTTTTTGCTCGGCCTGAAGGCACATTGTCGGCGAACCGATCGAATCAACGAATGTTCGATTAAGGCGTCATCTGAATCAAAGTGGGCTCGTCGCGCATGACGGCACGCGATCGCGTGGACGTTCGTCGTGCGCGCGGATGGGCGGTCCGCAGCCCGCCTGATTTTTCGCCCCCAATCCAGTATGGACGCATCTGTGGAGCATCTTGAAAAATGACCAGAGGTCCCGATTTTCTCGTCATCGGAGCCATGAAGAGCGCGACCACCACCCTGCACGCGCAGTTGAGCCGGCAGGATGGTTTCTTCATGAGCGATCCCAAGGAGCCGAACTTCTTCAGCGATGACGAGATTTATGCGAAGGGGCTCTCCTGGTACTCCTCGTTGTTCGCGGAGGCGTCCGCCACGGATCTTTGCGGCGAATCAAGCACGCATTACACCAAGCTCCCCACGTACCCCGAGACGGTCACGCGATTGCGCAGCGCATTTCCTCGCCTGAAGCTGATCTACGTGATCCGCCATCCGATCGAGCGGTTGATCTCGCAATACCTTCATGAGTCGATTCAGGGGCCGATCCGCTTGCCGATCGATCTGGCGATCGATCGCCATCCTCGGCTGATCGACTACAGCCGATATAGCATGCAGATCGAGCCTTACCTGGATGCCTATGGCACCGAGAATGTTCTGATCGCGTTCGCCGAGCGTTTCGCCCGGAATCCGAACCGGGAACTGGAGCGGATCTGCCGGTTCCTGGGCCATGCCGGCCGCCCTCGTTGGGACGAGACGCTCGGACGTCAGAACGCCCGAAGCCAGCGGCTTCGGCCGAGCAAGATGCGCAATATTCTGGTCAATGCGCCGATGCTGAACGCGATTCGCCGGCGATACGTCCCCAGGCCCTGGTGTGAACGGCTCAAGGGGATCTGGCGGATTTCTCGACAGCCCGACACGCGTCTCTCGGAGTCTTCGACGCGACGGCTTCGGGAGATTTTCGACGCCGACCTCGCCCGCCTCGGCCGATGGATGGACGTCGAGCTTTCCTGCGATCGTTACCTGGAAACGGCCCTGGGATCGAGTTGTGAATGGAAACCGCAAGCCATGGAGGAGGGCTGTTGCCGGGGCGAACGGCTTTCGAAAAACGAAACGGGGGGCTTCGTGGCCCCCCGCTCGTGAGTTGTCCTCAATTTCAGGCCGATCCGTGCTCACTTCTGGGCAGACGGCGCCGCCTGAGGGGCGGGGGTGACCGCCTGGGCGCTGGGGGCTGCTTGCGCGGTCGGGACCACGACCGGGGCCGGGACGGCGCAGACGACCGGCACCATCCGCTTGACCGGGCGATAGCAGGTCTCGGTGACCAGCTCGCAGCTCTTGACCGGCACTTGCCGGGTGACCGTCTTGGGGACGCACTGGAAGCCCACCGTCACCAGCCGTTTCTCGGTGATGAACTCGGTGGTCATCCGGCAGGTGGTGTACTTCACATTCTCGGTCTTCTCTTCCCATACGACCCGGCCCTGCTTGACCGGGACCTGCGTGTTGATGACCTCCTGAACATAGCATGTCTCGACGACGTTCCGGGTCACCGGGGTGTTGCAGGTCTGCGCGATCGTCTTGCAGACGCCGCCGCAGGGGTTCTTGCCACACAGGCCGCAATGCCCCTTGGTGCGGACGGTCACCCATTGGGTCGAGGGCTGCATGCAATACTCGGTGACCTGACGGGTCGTCGTCACCGGGCGGCACTGCACGACCGCCTTGTTCACCAGGACCGTGTCATACTCGATCCGGCAGACCTGACGGGTCCGCGGCACGATCACCGAGTCGTACACCGGCTTGCAGACCGCCCGCTGGTACTGCACTTCCTGCTTGATCGGTTCCTTCACCATGATGGTCTGGCTGACCGGGACGAAATCGACCCGCGTCCTCGGCCTCGTCACCTGGTACGGAACCATCTCGGTCACGCACTGAAAGGCCGGTGCCGGAGCGGCGACCACACACGGAACCCTTTTACACGTATGGCACGCCTCGGCCACCTGAGGAGAAAGCCCTGCTGCAATGAGGGCAATGAATAAACCTTTGACCCGAATACGCATCGTCTTGGACTCCCGGATGCCAATCAAAAGTCGCCGAACTTCCCAAGAACCCGGAGAAAGCCTAGCTCTTCCCCAGGCTCTCAGCAGATTTCATTCCAAGTCTACAATATGGGAAGTTTCGAGCTAATGGGAATTCTGGAGAAATTTGCACGATTGCAAAAATTCCAAGGGAGGGATTGTAACAGGGAGGATTTTGAGGGTCACGTGGGTTTTTTAGAACAAAAAGATTGTGGCGAACAACAAGAACCAGAAAAAAGTTGCTTGGCAGGAAATATAGAAAAGAAAGGGTGAAGGGGGATGGCCTATCGAACGGCCAACGCCGGGGCACTCGGGGCGATTCTTCTCATCTTCAATTGAAGGCGATGGACCGTGACCGTGGACATGATTGAGAAGTGAGTGTGAGAGGGAGGCGGTGCCGCCGCAAATGCACAAAGTGGCCACGAGACCATGACGGTCACATCGGAATGGATGGGTTGCGGGTGCCGCGAATTGTACTCGGCCCATGCCCCGACGCATCTTCACTCGCGCGGTCTAGTTCAATTCGCGGCACCTGAGAAATGCTTGGAGAGCTTGGTCGGCCCTTTCGACGGGGCGTGAGGCCACGCCGAACAGGGGGTGGCGCTCTCCTTGTTTAGAGAGGAAATAATTCACATCTCTCGGGAGAGGAAGAGCGGTTTCCGAAATTCGTGAAACGTCCGCAACCGAGCGTGAGCCGCTCGGGAGTCAAAGTCGCCAGATCGTCCCTTCGAGCTGCCTCGGCCCGCCGGCCTCGTCCACTGCCTTCATGACGCCCGGGAAGTCGGCCGAGTAGTCATGCCCGCTGATGATCTTGGCGCCGATACTCCGGGCCCATGCGATATCCTTGGCCGTCTCGGAGTAGTCGTGGATGGCGTCGAGGAAGACCAACGAGGGAGGCTCACCCAGATAGGATTCGTAAAAGGCGTTCTTGCAGGAGACCACCAACTCGACATGGTTCGTCTGAATCAGGTAGTGGAGGACCTGCGCCGTGAGATCGCGGTGCTGTTCCGACGTGAGACCCCAGGGATTCCAGTAAAATAGATCGACGGTGATGATCTTCTTCTCGGGAGATTTCCAAAGGGCCATCTTGGTTGTGCTGACCCCGAGCAACGTGCCGACCTCGACGATCGGCCCGGAGAGCCCGTTCGACTCCTTCACGAGCGTCTCGAGCATCGGCAATTCGTTGTCGCGCACCGTACACATGCGAGGGACGATCGGCTGGAGGGGATTTCGAGGGCCGGCCAGCCTCTTGACTCCCGAACGCAAGGCACGTCCAAATCTGGACTTGAGTCGTTCCGCCGCTGTCCGATGGGGGCGATACACTTCCGGTCCGATGGCGATGGATATCATCCGTGATCTCCTTATCCAGATGCTGTCCGTCGGCAGTTGTTTTCGAATCACGAAATCGCAGATCGTTGTCGCGACATCCTGCCGGTTAAAGCACTTCATCAGTTTTGGAAACGGTCTTACTTTCGAAGACCATTTCGTGCGATTTCGTCCTGTTTAACTATTCATTTAGAAGTTCGTTTGTCAAGATGCCTTCAGCGGGGCCATCCGGGCCGACTTTCATGGAGCCCGCTTCGGCCCGGCCGCGGATTGTGGCTGGATTGCTCCGGAATCGGGCCTCCTGAAATCCAGGATGATTACAGATCCTAATATGCCGCCTCGGCGTGTCCGTTGCTGGAGACAGTCCAGGGGGTCCAGGCGAGGCTGACCTTGTCGACGGCCAGATCTCCCTTGCGAGGGCGGATTTCGATCGGTTCGAGGGCGAATGACTCGGGGGAGAGGCCCATCCGGGCGGACTCGATTTCTCGCTTGAATTCCTCGTCGAGGTCGAACTGTTCCTGATTAATCTGGTCGAGGACCTCGGTCATGCCCCCCACTTCGGTTTGCTTCTTGTAGGCGCGTCCGGCGGCCTTGGCGGCGCTCGTGGCCCGGCCCATGTTGGTGGCGCTGACCGTTTTCTTGGACATCCAGTACTTGAGGAACGAACTCCCGGCCGAGACGACCGCGTCGAAGGTCGACTGATTCGCCCTGGCCTGTTCTCGGTCGAGTCGTTCCCTGGCCTGCGCCCGCTTGCGTTCGAGGGCCTGGAATTTGGGGGCATATTTGGCGCGGAGGGCGTCGATGCGTCGGTCACGCTCCTCGCGCGAGGATTGGGTGAGCCGCACGCGGAAGTCCTTCTCGGATTCGTCCGGGTTGGATATCGCCGCCAGCTCGGGGCACGACCAGAGCGTGAGCGTTTGCTCCCGGTAGAGGTGCGTTTTGAGCGACCTGGCCTGATCGACGTAGAACTTGGCCCAGTTCAACTCCCTGGGAAGCTCGGCATAGGTCGCGCCGTCCTCGGGCTCCTTCTCCAACTCGATCGGTTCCTCGGGGCCTTGGTAGACCTGGCTTTCTTCCCAGATGTCGTCGGGCAAAGAATCGTCCACCATCACCTTGAGCAGGGCGACATCGCGCCAGAGGTCGAGGTTTGCCTTCTTGTCGACGAAATGGAGCTGGGCCCGGCCGAGCAGGGCGGGGCGGTAGAGAAGCGAGGCTCCCGACTTCGATCGGCTCGACCCGCGCGAGGGGACGAAGAACTCGGGGACATCGGGTGGGAGCAACGGCCGATGCGATCCGGCGGCCTCTTGAGGCGGAGCGGCCGGGGCCGTGTCCGTCGAGCCGGAATCTTCGTCGGGGGCCGGTGCCGCCGGTTTTTTCGCCTTCACGTCGGCCGGTTTCTCGACCTCCTTGGGGGCCCTGGCTCCATTCTTGGCCGGCTCCGTCCCCTTGCGAGGTGCCATCAGGGTGCGGATCTGATCGCGGGTGAGGGGTCCTCGGAGGTAGGAGAGGTCCCAACGGCTCTGGAAGACGACGGGGGCGTCGTCATGGACATTGTTCATGAGGAAGACGCGGTTCCCCAAACCGGCGAGGATCTTCTCGATCTTGGCCCGATCGAACGCTTGACCGGCGGCCGTCGAGGCTCCTTCGAGCCCTTCGAGGACGCGCGCCTTGTCGCGCTCGGTCTGCAAGCGTCCCAGGAACCAGGTGCCGGTGTTCGAGAGCCCCTTGTAGTCGAGGTCGACGGGGTTCTGGGTGGCGAGCACCACCCCCAGGCCATAGGCGCGGGCCTGCTTGAGCAGGGTGAGCATCGGCTTCTTGGACGGGGGATTGGCGCTCGGCGGGAAGTAGCCGAAGACCTCGTCCATGTAGAGGATCGCGCGCAGGCTCGACGTCCCCGGCTGGGTCCTGGCCCACGAGAGCACCTCGTTGAGCAGGATCGTCACGAAGAACATGCGCTCGCGGTCGTCGAGGTGCGCGATCGAGAGGATCGAGACCCTCGGCTTGCCTTCGGGGGTGTGGAGCAAGCGGCCGATGTCGAGGGGTTCCCCTTCCATCCAGGAGGCGAAGCCCGGCGAGGCGATCAGGTTGTTCAGGCTCATCGCCAGGGCGAACCGATCCTTGGCGGGGTAGATCGTCTCCAGGTCGATGACGCCGATCTTGTCGAAGGGCGGGTTCTGGATGCCCCGGATCAAGGACGGGAGGTCGAGGTCCTTGCCGGCCCGCCAGGACTGATCGAGCAGGTTGGAGAGGAGGATATGCTCCCGGCTGGAGATGGGATCGGCGACGATCCCCAGGAGCGCCAGCAGCCCCGAGATATCGGACGCGATCCGGTCCCGGAACCCTTCGGGATCCTGCTCGGCGAATCCGGCGGGGGGGGCGTTGAACGATCGCAACACGGTGAGGGGGAGCCCCGCCGAGCTACCCGGCGTGTAGATGGCGAGGTCGGCGGCATCGCGGAGGCGCTTGATCCGCGCGCCGTCCTGGCCCCAGTCGGCCAGCCCCTTGCGCCAGAGCTCGGCAGTTTGCTCGGCGAAGGCGTCGACCGAAAGGCCGCGACGCGCCGCTTCGGCCGGGTCGACCCAGGGCTGAAAATCCTGGGCGCGAAGCTCGGGGAAGGTGAGGAGCAGGTTCCCGATATCTCCCTTGGGATCAATCGCGATGACCGGGATGCCGTCGATCGCCGCCTCTTCCAGGAGCGCCAGGCAGAGCCCCGTCTTGCCGCTGCCGGTCATCCCCACGCAGACCGCGTGCGTCGTCAGATCCTTCGACTCGTAGAGCAACAGATCGTCCTGGAGCTTCCGCTTTGACGGATCATATCCCTTGCCCAGATAGAAGAGGCCGAGCTGTTCGAAATCCTGGTCTTGCATGGAGGGCTTGTCCTGGCCGGGACGGAGTCGGGCGTCGAAATTTGATCCGGCCATTATGCCCGACAACCCATTCGGGAGGGAGATGTCCGGCCGGCGAACTCGCTTGACGCATCATCGCCACGAATGCGTTATGATCGGACCGAGCGTGTCCTGGAAACGCGGGAGGAAGACCGGCGATTGCTTGTGTCAAAGGAATTCGGAATTTATGCCCAACCTCGACGACATCCTCAACATGTGCCGCGTGAAGTCCGGCAATCCGGTCGACCTCAAGGATTTCAATCCCGGCTGGGATGGCGATAACAGTCGCCCCAAGGAGGAGCGGAAGCAGTTCGCCAAGGAGCTGCTCACGCAAGATGTCTCCGAGCTTGCCGAGGCGCAGGACGTCCTCTATGCCGACGATTCCCGGTCGATCCTCGTCATCTTCCAGGCGCTCGACGCCGCCGGGAAAGACGGCACGATCAAGCACGTGATGTCGGGCGTGAACCCGCAGGGGTGCCAGGTCTACAGCTTCAAGCAGCCCTCGGTCCAGGAGCTCGACCACAACTTCCTCTGGCGATATACCCGCACCCTCCCCGAGCGGGGGCGCATCGGCATCTTCAACCGATCGTATTACGAG